>CAXUIQ010000229.1:0-3686 GCA_964250815.1 uncultured Acetobacteraceae bacterium | reverse complement strand
CGCGCCCCCCCCCCCCCCGCCCGCGGGGGGGGCCCCCGCCCCCCCCCCCCCCGGGGGGGCGGGGCGGGGGGGCCCCCCGACCAGGCCTGGTTCATGCACGCCGCCGACGACCTGGCCGGCAGCCTGCTGGCGGACGGGTTCGCCGGCATGAAGATCTGGCCCTTCGATCCCTGGGCGCTGGACAACAACGGCGCCTATGCGTCGGCCGCGGCGATCCGCGCCGGGCTGGAGCCGTTCGAGAAGGTCCGCCGCGCCCATGGGGCGGGGATCGAACTGCTGGCCGAGCTGCACTCGCTCTGGTCCGTGCCGGCCGCGTCGCGCATCTGCGCCGCGCTTGAGCCGCTGGGGCCGCTCTGGGCCGAGGACCCGGTGCGCCGCATGGACGACGTGGCGGCCGTCGCCGCCGTCGCCCGCGCGGCCCGCGTTCCGCTCGCGGGCGGGGAAACCCTGGCCAGCCGTCCGATTTTCCGCGACCTGCTGAACGGCGGCGCGCTGGGCACCGTCATCGTGGACCTCGGCTGGTGCGGCGGGCTGAGCGAGGCGCGGCGCATCGCCGTGCTGGCGGACAGTTGGGCGCGGCCTGTCGCGCCGCACGACTGCTCCGGCCCGGTGTCCTTCGCCGCGGCGGTCCACCTGGCCATGCACGCGCCGAACGCGGCGTTCCAGGAGTGCGTCCGCGCGTTCCTGCGGGGCTGGTACCGCGACACCGTCACCGACCTGCCGCGGGTGGAGGGCGGCGCCGTCCACGCCCTGGCCGGGCCGGGACTGGGGACGCGCCTGCTGCCCGGCTTCGCCGCACGGCCGGGCGCGACCGTCCGGCGCACGGCACGGGACACGCTTGGATGAACTTGTCGCATCGTTTGCGGCTTGGAGCACGGCCCAGCGGCGACGGGGGGATGGAACCCAACCAGGCCGAAGCTGCCCAGGCGCTGAATGCTTCCGCTTCCCGTTCCGATGCCTCTAGGGTGCGGCAGCCAACACATGCACGATCGGACCAAACGGGCAGCCGGTCGGCCAAGCAGGGAGCAGTCATGATCACCGACAGCCAAGTGCAGGCATACAAGCGCGACGGCATGCTCATCGTGCCGGAGGTGCTCGACTTCGCGACGCTTGGGCGGACGCGGACCGTGGTGGCCGACCTGGTTGCCGCGGCGTCCGCCACCACGACCCATACGGATATCTACGACCTGGAGCCCGGCCATACGCCCGAGGCCCCGCGCGTGCGCCGCATCAAGACGCCGCACAGGGTGCACGCCCTTTTCGACGAGATCGTGCGCTCGGAGCCGGTCATCGACATCCTGACCCGGCTGGTCGGCCCCGGCCTGCGCCTGCACGGCTCCAAGCTGAACATGAAGTCGGCGCGTTTCGGGTCCCCGGTGGAATGGCACCAGGACTGGGCATTCTATCCGCACACCAATGACGACGGCCTGGCGGTCGGCGTGCTGCTGGACGACACGGACCTGTCCAACGGCCCCATGCTGGTGACCCCCGGCACGCACACGGGGCCGATCTGGAACCACCACGGCGAGGACGGCCGGTTCGCCGGGCTGATCGACCCGGACACGATCCAGGACGAGATCAGCCACGCCGTTCCCTGCATGGGCAAAGCCGGCTCCATGTCGTTCCACCACGTGCGCGCGCTGCACGGCTCGGCGCCGAACACCTCCGACCGGCCGCGCAACCTGCTGCTCTACGAGGTGGCGGCGAGCGACGCTTGGCCGATCCTGGGCGTGAAGGACTACGCCGACTTCACCGGCCGCCTGCTGGCCGGCCCGGAGGTGACGGCGCCACGGATGGAGAACGTGCCGGTCCGCGTTCCGCTGCCGCCGCCGTCCAAGCAGGGCTCGATCTACGAAACGCAGTCGGCGGCCAAGAAGTCGTACTTCAACCGCGCTGCCTGATGGGGGCCGGCAGGAACCGCCCGAGCCAGCGGGCGGCTTTTCCCGCGGAAGGGGGCGGCATGGACATGATGCGGACGGGCGCGGCTGGCACGACGCTGCGATGGCGCCCGAACGGTGAACCGGAGGAGACCGGCTACGGCTTCCAGGCCACCACCGTCATCGACATCCTCAACCCGCCCGCGGCGCACAAGTGGCCGGCAGCGCGGACGGGTTGACGGGGCGGCATGTGCGCAACCATTGGCACTTGCCGTTCTGCCGCCGGCTGGACATGGAGCATCCGAGCGGCATCCGCCACATCATCAACTGCGCCACGCCCACCGACGACAACCGCGTCCAGCCCGTGCAACTGCTGTATCGCAACGACACCGAAGCGGACTGCCCGGCGGAGAAGCTGGTCGAATGGGACCGGGCCATCATCGCCGAGGACCGGAAGGTGCTGGAAAGCACCAGCCCCGACGCCATCCTGGACGTGAGCCGCCGGATCGAGCAGCACATGCCCTCCGACCGCCCCGGCATGACCATGCGCCGCCGCCTGCTGGAACTGCTGCGCGAGCACGGGGAAGAGGAGGTGACGCGCGCCTATGCCTGATCCATTCATGCGCCTGCCGGCGTCGCCCCGGCTGCTGCTCCGCCGCACCCGCGTGCCGCGCTGCCTGCTGGACGCGCCGGCCGATGCGCCGCCGGGGGCGCCCGAGCTGGTCCCCTGCGACATCCGCATCGCGGACGGCATCATCGCGGAGGTCGGCCCGGCGCTCCCCTCGTCCGGCCCGGCGGCGGACCTTGCGGGCGGCATCGTGTGGCCGGGCTTCGCGGACATGCACACCCACATCGACAAGGGCCACATCTGGCCGCGCGCCTCCAACCCGGACGGCACCCACGGCGCGGCGCTCCTCGCGGTGAGGGCGGACCGGGAAGCGAACTGGAGCGCCGAGGACGTGGCGGCGCGGGCCGGGTTCAGCCTGCGCTGCGCCTATGCCCACGGCACGGTGGCGCTCCGCACCCACCTGGACAGCCTGGGCGACCAGCTCGGCATCTCCTGGCCGGTGTTCAAGGCGCTGCGGGCCGAGTGGGCTGGGCGCGTTGCGTTGCAGGCCGTGGCCCTGGCGCCGCTCGCGACGTATGGCACCCCGTTCTGCGAGCGGATGGCGGACGTGGCGGCGGAGGCGGGCGGCCTGCTCGGCGGGTCCGGCGCGCTGGAGCCGGACGCGCCCGCCCTGATCCGCCGCGTCTTCGACCTGGCGGCGGACCGGAACCTCGACATCGACCTGCACGTGGACGAGACCGGGAACCCGGCCGCACGCACCCTGCGCCTGATCGCGGAGGAGGCCATCCGCCGCGGCTACGCCGGGCGCGTCACTTGCGGGCACTGCTGCAGCCTCGCCGTGCAGGACCCGGCGGAGGCGCGGGAAACGGTGGCGCTGGCGGCCGACGCCGGGCTGACGGTGGTGAGCCTGCCCATGGTGAACCTGTACTTGCAGGGCCGCCGCGCCCCGGCGACGCCGACCTGGCGAGGCGTGACGCTGCTGCACGAGCTGCGCGCCGCCGGGGTGCGCGTGGCCATTGCCAGCGACAACACGCGGGACCCGTTCCACGGCTTCGGCGACCTGGACATAGCGGAGGTGTTCCGGGAAGCGGTCCGCATCGGCCACCTCGACATGCCCGTGGGCGACTGGCCGGCTGCGGCCACGTCCTCGCCCGCGGCGGCGATGGGCGTGCCGGGGGGGCGGGTGCGGGCAGGCGCGGCGGCCGCCCTCGTGCTGGTCTCCGCGCGGTGTTACAGCGACC
>CAXUIQ010000228.1:0-6777 GCA_964250815.1 uncultured Acetobacteraceae bacterium | reverse complement strand
ACGGCGCCGGGCCCCGGCGCGGGGCGGCCGGACCCGCCGTGCCGCCCGGCCTGGCCTGCTCCGCCCGCCCGTCGCGCCCGGCGCCGCCCGCCGAGGCTATTTCGTGCCCGACAGCTCGGATACGAACTGCTCGATGGCGCTTGCGACGCTGCCGTCCTGCGGCTGCGCCTTGAAGACGGCGACGCACCCGGCGCTGCAATCGGGATCGCCCGCGATCGGCCCCAAGGGCACGAAGACGTTGTTGGTCCGGCGGTCCGCGGCGACCGAATGGGCGCTCACGTCGGTGGGCACGTTGGTCACGAACTGGTTGGTGAATGCGTCGATGACGCCGAGCACCGGTCCCCCCGCCGCCGTCGGGTTGTAGCGCGCGGCAAGGTAGAACCGGCCGTCGCCCGGGTTGTACCACACCTCGTCCGACCCCGAGACTTGCGGGATCTCGGCCAGCAGCGAGCCGTCGCGGGCGCTGATGATCTGCGAGTTGTTGGTCAGCGAGCATCCGACCAGCAGCTTCTGCGCCGGCCCCAGCGCCAGCCCGGCGCCGTTGCAGCCGGTGACGGGAAACCGCGTGACCTCGGCGATCTGGCGCGGGTCCACGACGGACACCGCGCCCGAGTTCGGGTCGTCGCCGACCTGGGTCAGGTTGACGTAGAACAGGCCGTTCGCCTTGTCGTAAACGGACGCCTCGACGCCGGCCGCGTCGCTATAGACGATATGGCCGAGGACGCGGCGGTTGCTTGGGTCCGTCGAGATCATCGTGATGAAGGGAGGCGTCGCGGCGTTGTTGGCCACGACGAGGATCTGGTCCCGGGGGTCGTAGTCCATCTCGTCGGCGCGCTTGGCGTCATCGGCGGACTGGCCGTCGAGCGCCGTGGAGATCGTGGCGACGACCTTTTGCGAGAACAGGTCCACCACCTTCACGGTGCTGTCGCCGTCGCCGACCCAGACCTCGCCCAGCCTCGTCACGGCAACGCCGTCGGGACCGGACACGCCGGTGCTCGTTTGTCCGGTCGCAGGGTCGGCCCGCACGCCGACGAAGCCGCCCACCTGGCCCACGACGGTGTTGTCGCGCGTGTCGATGATGTCGAGGGCGGCGTTCGAGCGGTCGGCGAGGTAATACAGGGGCAGCTTCGGATCGACGGCGCTGATGTCGAAGACCGACAAGGGCTTGCCCGGGATCTTGATCGCGGCCACGCGCGAGTAGGTGGCGCTCTCCTGGGACCCCAGCAGTTGCGCCAGGCGGGCGTCCAGGCTCGGCTCCGCGGCGCGTGCGGGGCCGGCGGCGATGCCTGCCGCCGTCAGCGACATGGCCGCGCCGGACAGCCAAAGCCGGCGAAATGGGCGTGCGTCCTTGGGCATTTCAGGCGGTCCTCCGCTGGTTTCTTATCCGGGTCAAACGACCGGCCTGCACGCAGCCGGTGATTGCCCGCTCATGGTCCGCCCGACTTGACCGTACGGTACCGCCCGCGTCAACGTTTGATCCCAAGACAACCCTGGCCTTGGGGGAGCGGCGGCGATGCTTGCGCGGCGCCTTCACTCCTGGTCCAGGATCTGGAACGGGCGTCGTGCGGCGTCGAGCGCCAGACGAACGATGGTGCGCCGCGCCGCCCGGGCGCCATCCGCCATCTCGACCGAGACGTTGACCGCCACGACCGGGGCCGCCTCCGGCCCGGCGCGTTCGACCGCATCGCCTGCCACGTCGCCGGAGTCGGCGCTCGCGAGCCGCACCGCCGCGTCGGCGAGCGCAAGGTCGGGATCGCCGAACTGGTAAACGGACACGTGGGGCAGGAGGCGCGCCATGATCTCCGGCGTCATGCCGCGCACCAGCCGCAGCTCGTCGAGCGTCTCGAAGTCGCTGTTCGGCGGCGCGTAGTCCTGCCCCGCGGCCCGGTACTCCGGCGCCTTGGCGCCCAGCCTCCGCGGCCGGGTCGTGGCCGTGCGCCAATCGAGGATCGCGTCGGCCAGGGCGGCTGCTTCCCGCGGATTGGTCCCGAGCCGGGCCAGCAAGGCGGCGAGGAGGCCGGGCGACGCCTGGTTCAGCCCGATCTTCGCCGCCTCGCTGCGGACTTCCACCCGGGCACGCCCGCCGGCCACGGAAACGACGTGGGCGGCGCCGTCCGCGGCCCAGCCGGCGGGCGACGTGTCGAGCAGATGGAACACGGCCTCCTGCAGCACGCCGTCCGCCGCAGCCCGCGCCATCGCCGCCGAGCGCAGGTTGCCGGCACGTTGAGCTTGCAGGCGCCCCGCCGTCGCGAGCTGGGTGCCCAGCAGCGCCAAGAGCGCCGCCCACCACAGCACGACCAGCAGCGCGAAGCCGCGCTCGGAGGGTGAGCGGCGCATGGGGCGCCTAGCCGCTCGGCTGCGCCTGCGCGCGGCCTTGCCGGGTCGCGGCGATGATCGGGGGCCAGTGGCGCGGGTCGCCCGGCGCGAACAGCAGCCGGATGCGGACCAGGCCCGGCAGGTCCGTGCGGCTCCAGGACTCCAGCCAGCCGCCCCGGTCGGGCGACAAGTAGCTGACATCCAGCCGGTCGATCCCGTCCAGCAGCACCTCCTCGGCCGGAGGGGCGCGGGGCGCCAAGCGCTCGGCGTGCCAATGCGGGGACCAGCGCAGCACGAGCTGGCGGGCGCCGTTGACCGCCACGAACGCATCCACCCGGGCGGCCAGGCCCGGCTCTTGGGCCGCGGGCGACCGCGTCAGGCAGGCGAAGCCCGTGCGGTCGCCGGCCAGCCCGGGCTGCCGACCGTCGTTCGGCAGCGCCATGCCCGCCACCAGCCGGCGCAGCAGGCGGTCCGCCGGCTCAAGGTCTTCGTGCTCCGCGGCGATCCTGGACTGCGTTCCCGCCGCCAGGAGGCCGAACCGCGTGCTCCCGGCCAGGCCGGACACGACGAAGCCCAGGACCACGAGGCCGACCAGGACTTCCAGCAAGGTGAACCCGGCGCTGCATCCGGCCCGGGAAGCGCTCATCCCACGGCGCTCATCCGACCGGGCCGAGCAAGGCGCTGTCGAGCCGCACGGCGCGGCGGGCGCTGCCGTCGCGCCAGGACAGGGTGACGGTGATGCGCCACAGCGTGGCCGTCCCGGCCGGGATCGCGTCGGCCCGGCCCGCAAGCTGGGCGGTGCCGGCCGCCGCGACCCGCACATGCCAATGGAAGCCGTTGCCCTCGTCGCCCTGGCGGTCGCTGTCGGCGAGCGGCGCCACGGACAGGCTGGCCAGGTGCGACTCCGCCCGGGCCACCGCCTCGTCGTAGCGTCCGGCTGCACGGGAGGAGGCGACCGCGCCCGTCGCGGCACGGACGACGGCGCCGGCCGCCGCGGCGGCGATCACGAACGCGATGAGCACCTCGACCAGCGTGAAGCCGCGCTCGGCTGCGCCGTCCGTGCGCGCCGGGCCGCGGCGCGTGTCCGCCGTTTCCGTGTCCGGGATCAATGAATGTCCATCTCCTGCCTGCGGCAGCCTATGCCGAACCGGCGGACGCGGTGTTCTCACGGATCGGTGATCCGCCATGGGCGCAGCGCCCGGGCGGCTGGCTGCGTTGCCCCATGCCCCCACACGGGCAGCCGATCCGGAGGACACTGCATGACCCGCTTCACAGGCAAGACCGTCATCCTCACCGGCGCCGCCACCGGGATCGGCGCCGCGACCGCCCGGCGCTTCTCCGAGGAGGGAGCGAACATGGTCGTCAATGGACGCCGAGCGGATGCCCTGGAAGCGTCCATCGCCGCCCTGCCCGCCGGGCGCACGCTTGCGCACCCGGGCGACGCCTCCGACCCCGCGGTCTGCGCCGCGCTCGTGCGGGCGGCGACGTCCAAGCGACCAGCGAGGCGGACTTCCGCCAGGTGATGGACGTGAACGTCGGCGGCTATTTCCGCATGGCCAAGGCGGCGATGCCCGAACTGAGGAAGACCCGCGGGTGCATCGTGATGACCTCCTCGGTGTCGGGGCTTGGCGGCGACTGGGGCATGCTCGCCTACGACACGTCCAAGGGCGCGGTGAGCAACATGGTGCGCGCGATGGCGATGGACGGCGGCGAGGATGGCGTCCGGGTCAATGCGGTCAACCCGTCGATGACCAGGACGCGCATGACGGAGGGCTTCGTGAACGACGCCGTGCTGGCCCGGTTCAAGGACCGCATCCCGCTCGGGCGCGTCGCCGAGCCGGAGGACATCGCCGCGGTGATCGCGTTCCTGGCGAGCGACGACGCGCGCTTCGTGACCGGGGTCAACCTTCCGGTGGACGGCGGACTTTCGGCGTCGAACGGCCAGCCGCACCTGTGACGCCGCCTACGGCTCGGGCGGGCGCCGGACGTGCCAATCGGTGCGTTGCTGGAACGCATGGCCGGCGCGGCACAGCAGCGCCTCCGACACCGCGGGACCGACAAGCTGCAAGCTGAGCGGCAGGCCGGCCGCGTCGATGCCGCACGGCAGGGTAATGGTCGGATTGCCCGCGAAGTTGAACGGCGCGGTGAAGCGCAGCATGCGCCGCAGCACCGTGTCGTCCTGCCCGTATTCCGCCATGCGGTCCAGGCTCGGCACCGGCACCGGCATCGTCGGCATGAGCAGCAGGTCCACGCCGCGGAACAGCGCGGCCAAGCGCCCGGCGAACTCCAGCCGCTCGTGCATGATCGAGCCGAACTCGATCCCGGTCATCCGCCGCCCGTGCTCGATCAGTTGGGCAAGGTCCGGGCCGTATTCGTCGGCGCGGTCCGGGTAGTCCGCCCCATGCGCAATCGCCGTCTCCACGGCGCAGAACGGAATCCAGTCGCGCAGCAAGGCGTCCGTGGGCGGGAAAGCGACCTCGCGGATTTCGGCGCCGAGCGCCGCCAGCACGTCCTCGGCCGCGCGCACCGCGGCGGTCACTTCGCCGTCGATCCCGTCCTCGTTGTAGCGGCGGTCAACGCCTACCGTGACGCCGCGGATGCCCCCGCCCAGCACGCCCAAGTAGTCGGGAACCGGGTCGGGGAGCGCCGTGGGATCATCGGGATCGGCCCCGGCGATCACCCCCAGGATCGCCGCCGCGTCGGCAGCACTCCGCGCCATCGGCCCGACGTGGTCGAGCGACGCGGCCAAGGGCAGGATGCCATGGCGGCTGACCCGGCCCCAGGTCGGCTTGATGCCCGTCAGCCCGCAGGTGGCCGAGGGGAACCGGATCGACCCCCCGGTGTCCGACCCGAGCGACCCGAAGCACAGGCCCAGTGCCGTCGCGACGCCCGAGCCGGTCGATGACGAGCCGACCCAATGGCGGGGGTTCCACGGGTTGAGCGGCGCCGGGTCGTCCGGATGGTGGCTGGTGTAGGCGCCCTCCGTCATCTTCAGCTTGCCGACGAGCACCGCGCCCGCGTCCTCCAGCCGCCGGACCACGGTGGCGTCGTGGTCGGGCACCATGTCGTTGCGGATCGGCATGCCGCCGGTGGTCGGCGCGAAGCTCGTGGCGCAGAGGTCCTTCACCGCGAGCGGGACGCCATGCAGCGGGCCGCGCCAGAACCCGGCGGCGACCTCCGCCTCCGCCCGCACGGCCGCGGCGCGGGCGCGGTCCCCCAGCACCGTGACGAAGCTGCGTGCCGCGCCGTCCAGCCGGGCGATGCGCTCCAGGGTCGCGTCCAGCACCGCGACCGGGGACACCTCGCGCCGCCGGATGCGCTCCGACACGTCCAGCAGCGACAGGTAGTGCAGGTCTTCGAGCGGCATGGCTGGCTCTCCCTCCGTCCGGCGGCATGACCAGAGAAGCACCTGCGGCGCACGATGGGAATGCCCGGCGGCGATCCGCGCGGCCCGGTCGGTCACGTCATCGGGCGGGCGCACTCCCGGTCGCAGCGCCCGCCGCCCGTACCCGGCCGAGCCGCTCGCCCACCCCGAGCGCCACCCGTCCGGCCAGGGTCCTTGCCCCGACAAAGGAGGCCAGGTCGAGCCGGGCATTCGCGAAGCCGTATCGGCGTTCGTCCTCGACGCAAAGCAGATCGACCTCCGTCACCCCGCGGTCAAACGCCCTGGCCAGGCACTCGACCAGCACGAGCGCCTCCGGCTCGGCGTGGTCGAAACGGGGATCGTGCGCGGAAAGGAACACCTGCTCGCTCCTGCGGGCGGCGATGGTGAGCAGGACCGCCGCAAGCTGGCCGCCGCAGTGGACGGCGAACAACCGCAGTGCTTGTTGCCGTGCCAGTTCCCGCGCCAAGGCGCGGAAGATCGCGGCATCGCCCTCCATGACGCCGCTGCTTTGGCCCGTGTCGGCCAGCCATCGTTGCTTCAACGCGACCATGCGCTCAAGCAGGGGCGCGGCCGCGTCGCCCGGCCCCCACGCCTCCATCGCGACCGGCCCCATCTCGCCGAGGGCGCGCAGGCGGCCGGCGTGGCGCCGGGCCTCCTCGCCGAGCCGACCGAGCCAGGCCTGCCCATCGGTCCCATCGCTCCGGACCTGCAAGCTCCTCGCCGTGCGACGGCCCGGCCTGAGCGTCACCGGTCGCTGCCGACCTTCGAGGAGGGCGCGGAAGGCAGCGTCCGGACGCACATGGCTGAGATAGGCGAGATCGAACCGGCCCGGCGCCGCCACCGCGGCCCAGGCCTGCTGCAAGGCGGCGCGGCTGTCAGACGCCTCGGGATCGACGAGCGCGTCGCAGTAGTCGCTGCAATCCTTCGCCGCCCATTCCAGCACGCGGACGCCCCGGTGCCGGCGCGTCGCCAGCGGCATCGCCGCGGCCAGGCGTTCCCCCGCCCAGCACAGCGCCATGCACGGGCGCGCGGCATCGGACGCCGGCCGGGCGTTCCACCACGCGCCGATCCAGCCG
>CAXUIQ010000227.1:0-6794 GCA_964250815.1 uncultured Acetobacteraceae bacterium | reverse complement strand
GCTCAGGACAACAAGGGTCTTGCCGGGCGGGATTTCGACGGCAGACAGGATCGGAAAATCCGAAGACAGCGGGTGGCGGACGACCTCGTCCGCCCGGGCGGGCACGGCGGCGGATGCCGCAAGCAGCAGAAGCAGCGCGGCGGGACGGCGTGGCACGGGGATCTCCGTTCAGTGGGCTTGCAGGATGCGGTCCGGCGCGGGTGCCGCGGCCTCCGTGCGCGCCGCCGCAACGAGGCTTGGCGGCACCGGGTCGGCGTGGTTGCCCCAGGCGCCGCGGACGTAGGAGGCGACGGCGGCGATCTGCTCGTCGGTGAGTTGCGCCTTGAACGCCGGCATCCCGCCCCGGCCGTTCAGCAGCACCGCCGCGATCCGCCGGGGATCGTCCTGCACCAGTGCGTCGCCGGCCAGGGCGGGAAACGCCTGCGGGATGCCCTGCCCGTCGCGCTGGTGGCAGGCGGAGCAGTTGGCAACGAAAAGCCCCTCCCCCGCCGGGTCGGCCGCCCTGGCGGGTCCGGCCAGCAAGAGGCCGGCCAGGCCGCACGCGGCGAGCGGGCGCCGGGCCGGCGCGTCACGCACTGGCTTGGCGGTGCAGCTTAGCAATCTGCAGCCAGGCCGACTCGATCGCGCCGGCCTGCCAACCGGTCAGGTAGCTCAGGTGCTCGCCGGCCAGGTAGATGCGCCCGGCCGGCTGGCACAGCACCGGGTAGGCCGTCCGCCGCCCTTCCTCGTCCCACTCGGCCCAGCCGCCCATGTTGTATTGCACCCGGTGCCAGGCGACCGAAAACGACTTCTCCACGTTCTCCCGGTATTGCGGGAACACCTTCTGCCCGAACGCAGTGGCGAACTCCGCCCGCTCGGCCAGGGTCATGGCGCTCACCTTGATCGCCGCCGCATCGAACTGGTAGTAGCCCAGCACCGTGCCCTTGGCGCCCTGCCAGTTCCAAGACGGAAGCGAGATGCTGCCGATGTCCTCGTTGTCGGTGTAGACGTGGCCGCCGTAGATGAAGTGGTCCTCCTCCCAAAAGCGCCGCTTCATCTGCAAGCCGATCTTGCCCACCGGCTGGTAGGCGACCGCGGACATGGCTTGCTTGGTCGCATCGGGCAGCGCGGCCTCGATGTGCCGCAGCACCGAAAGCGGGATCGTGCATACGCAGTAGTCGGCCTTGGTCGTGCCGCGCTGACCATCCGCAGCGACCCAGGCGACTTCGACGCCCCTTTCGTCCTGGCCGATCCGCTCGACCACCGTGCCATGCTGGATCATGTGCCCGACCTTGGCCGCGAAGCCCGCGGCGATGCGGTCCATCCCGCCCACCGGCTGGAACATGGTGCGCTGCTGCGAGAAGCCCGCGACCGAGCGCAAGGTGCGCCACGCCTTGGAATGCAGCACGTCGGCCATCGGGAACGGGGTGCCGGGCTTGCCCGGCCCCGGGTCGGTCAGCGCGCCGGGCCACACGTCGTAGCCGCGCCCGTCGGCGCCGGAATAGGACAGGTCCTTGGGCGACAGATAGCCTTCGCGCACCAGGTAGGACACGAACATCTCCTGGTCCTCGGCAGTCAACGGCATGTCGAGCCGGTTGCCGCGGACCGCCTTGGCCAGCAGCTCCGCCGTGTGCCCGCGCATGTCGGCTGCGACCTCCGCCTTGCGCACCGGCTTGCCCGCGAGCGGGCCGGTGCCGCTTTCGAACAGGACATAGGAGGCGTCGTTGTCGTTGACCATGACCTCCAGCGGAACCCCGAGCTCCCGGGTGTAGTGCAGGGTCGATTGGTGGTTGAACGGGATGCGCCAAGGGCCGTGGTTGATGTATTGGCCGTCGTCGAACTCGCAGCGCTGCGTTTCGCCGCCCAGTTCGGTCAGCGAGAACCCGGCGCGGGCGGTCTGGCACCGGCCGCCGGCGAAGCTCCGCGCCTCGATGATCTGGCATCGGTAGCCGAGCTTGGCCAATTCGTAGGCTGCGGTCATGCCGCCGACGCCTGCGCCCAGGATGACGACCCGCTTGCCCGCCCCCGATCCGGTCAGCGCCGGCGGCGCGGTCTGGGCCGACGCGATGGACATGCCGAACACGTCCAGCCCCGCCATGACCGCCCCGGCCCCGCCGACAGCTCCGAGCCTGTACAGGAATTCCCGGCGCGACGACCCGGACGAAGGACGCGGCGCGGGGTTGGGGAACGTTTCAGCCACTTTCGACCTCTTTGGCAGCAGGGCCGGCAGCGCAGGCCGCATTGCGACGGGACTGAACCTCATGGGCAAACACGCAAGTACGGTGCCAAAGCCACCGGCGTGCGCGGCCGAGTTGCCCCTCAAACGGCGTCGGGCATGCCCAGCTCGGCCATCACCTCGGCCAGCCGGCCGGGATCGGAGCAGGCCAGCAGCACGCCGGAGAAGCCGTCCTGGCTCCCGGTCAGCAGCAGGGTCCGCGGCGCGACGCCTTCCGGTGCGTCCCCCGATCCGATCTCCGCCGCGTCGGGCCGCTGGCGGAGGGCGTCAAGCGCCAGGGCCAGCTCGGCCGCGGTGCCGAACAGGAAGCGGTGGGCCGGCCACTCGGTGCCGTCATGGGACTGCCCCGCCGCGGCAGGGAGGGACAGGGCCGCCAACTCCTCCCGGCTGGTAAGGCCGTGGAACAGCGCAAGCGCCGCCGCGCGTGCCGGGGCGGACAAGGCGAGGCTGTCGGCAGAAGCTTCGATCTCGACGGGGGAGGCGGCGGACAGGATGGGCATGGTTCGACCTCCGGAATGCTGCGTCCTTAGCGGCTGGCGACAATGGCGGTTCCGAACGATTGCCGCGATGCTGGCCCACTGGCACAGGACGGCTGCCTTTGCATCCCTGGGCTTCATGCCTACACTCCCAAGTCATGCGACGCAGAAGCGCGGCGCGGTCGCGGCCCGGGACGAAGGCCGCCGGGCTTTTCGGAGGGAATGGCCATGCCGGACCATGGAACCGCATGGGTGCGGCGGCGGCGTATGCTGCAACGGGCGGGTTGGACCCTGGCCGGCGCCGTGGCAGCGTCTGAGGCCAGCGCCGCCCCGGCGGAGGCTCCGTCGCCTCCGCCCTGGATGACCGAGCAAGGCACGGCGGCAGACGACCACCCCTACGGCAGCCCGTCGCCATTCGAGCGCTCGGTGGTGCGCCGCGTGCGGGACCGGTCGCCGTTCATGACCACCGCCTCCGCCCATGCGCCGTTGCAGGACCTCCATGGCATCATCACGCCGAACGGCCTGCACCACGTGCGCAACCATGCCGGCACCCCGGCGATTGACCCCGCCCGCCACCGGCTGCTGGTGCACGGCATGGTGGAGCGCCCGCTCAGCTTCGGCATGGACGACCTGGCCCGCTTCCCATCCTTGTCCCGGCTGCATTTCCTGGAGTGCTCCGGCAACACCCCGCTTTACAACACCGAGAAGATCAAGCCGCACTGGACCGTGCAGGACACCCATGGGCAGGTGAGCTGCGCGGAATGGACCGGGGCAAGGCTCGCGGACGTGCTGGCCGAAGCCGGGGTGAAGCCCGGCGCCGCCTGGGTGCTGGCGGAGGGGGCGGACGCCGCGGCGATGACCCGCTCGGTGCCCATCGAGAAGGCGTGGGACGACGCCATCCTGGCCTATGCGCAGAACGGGGAGCGGCTGCGGCCGGAGAACGGCTACCCGCTGCGCCTGATCCTGCCGGGCTACGAAGGCAACATGAACGTGAAGTGGCTGCGCCGCTTGAAGCTCGGCGACCAGCCGTTCCAAACGCGCGAGGAAACGTCGAAGTACACCGGGCTGCTGCCCGACGGGACCGCGAAGCAGTTCAACTTCGTCATGGAGGTGAAGTCCGTGATCACCCGGCCCTCGCCAGGGCGCGGCCCTTCGCAGCCGGGTTTCCACGAGGTCAGCGGCCTGGCCTGGTCCGGCCGCGGCCGCATCGCGCGGGTCGAGGTTTCGGCGGACGGGGGCGACACCTGGCAGGACGCGGCGCTGCAGGAGCCGGTGCTGCCGAAGTGCCTGACCCGGTTCCGCCTGCCCTGGACCTGGGACGGCGGCCCGGCCACCCTGCAAAGCCGTGCCGTGGACGAGACCGGCGCCGCGCAGCCGACGCGCGCCAGCCTGCTGGCGGAGCGCGGCCCGAACTTCATGTACCACTACAACGCCATCAACGCCTGGCGCGTCGCGCCGGGCGGGGAGGTGGCGCTTGCGGTGTAGCGCCCCCCTGCTGGCCTCCCTCGGCCTGCTTGCGGGCACCGCCGCGGCGGCGGAGCCTCCGCGCATGGGCTTCGACCGTCCGGCGACTCCGCAGGAGCTTGCCGCCGAGGACATCGACGTGCGCGCGGACGGGGCCGGGCTGCCGCCGGGCCAGGGAAGCGTGGAAGACGGGGCGGCGCTGTTCGCCAGCGCCTGCGCGGCGTGCCATGGCGAGCGCGGGGAGAAGCCGGTCATCCCGGCGCTGCGGCTCGTCGGCGGGCGCGGCACGCTCGCGACCCCGGGCGCGGCGCAGACGGTGGGCAGCTATTGGCCCTATGCCACGACCCTGTTCGACTACATCCGCCGCGCAATGCCCTTCAACGCGCCGGAGTCGCTGACGGCGGACCAGGTTTACGCCGTGACCGCCTACGTCCTGCGCCTGAACGGCGTCGTTCCGGACGGCGCCGTGCTGGACGCGGGCACGCTGCCGAAGGTGCAGATGCCCAACCGGGATGGGTTGACCAGGGTCTATGCGCCGAACCGTTGAGGCGGTTCGCAGGGCCGGTTTGCGCTTCTGGCTTTGCAACCGCTGTTTGCAGGCGAGCACCGGCAATCGGTGTCATGGCCCGAACCGGGGGCGCTTGTCCGGCGGCCCGCCCTGCCCTACCTGACACGCCATGAGCACCGAACCGACCATGCCTCCCGGGGAGGATCCCGCTTTGCAGGACGACGCCCGGGCCCACGCCGCAACGCCCGGCGCCGATCCCAACGAGCAGCCGAACCACGAGGCCGAGATCGCCAGGCTCTCGGCCGAGCGCGACGACATGCGCGACCGTTGGCTCCGCGCGGAGGCCGAGATGGCCAACGTGCGCGCCCGCGCCAAGCGGGACGTGGACGACACGCGGCAATACGCCGTGCAGAAGTTCGCCGCCGACGTGGTGGAGGCAGCCGAGAACCTCCGCCGCGGCCTGTCGAACCTGCCGGCGCAGACCGCGGACGAGCCTGAGATCGTCACCAAGCTGCGCGACGGGCTGGAGGGGGTGGAGCGCAGCTTCGTCGGCATCCTGGAGCGCAACGGCATCCAGCGCATCGACCCCACCGGCCAGCCGTTCGACGCCAACCTGCACCAGGCCATGGCCGAGCAACCCTCGGAAGAGCATCCCCCGGGTACGGTGCTCCAGGCGTGGACCACGGGATGGACGCTGAACGGGCGCCTGCTCCGCCCGGCGATGGTCGTGGTCGCGAAGGCTGCCCCCGCCGGCTCCGCGTCGGGCGAGGCCGCATAGGCGGCACGGCAGTTGTGCGCCGCCGGGCCTTGTCCGGCGGGCCTCCGCTGAATACATCCGCATCGTTACAACCATAGGGTGGCGCTTGGTGCTTCGGGCCACGCGCCGCTGCTGAGAAAGGAACACCAATGAGCAAGGTCATCGGCATCGACCTCGGGACCACCAACTCTTGCGTCGCCATCATGGAAGGCAGTTCGGGCGCGGATGTCCGCGTCATCGAGAACAGCGAGGGCGCGCGCACCACGCCGAGCATGGTCGCCTTCAGCGACAGCGGCGAGCGGCTGGTCGGCCAGAGCGCAAAGCGCCAGGCCGTCACCAACCCGACCAACACGCTTTATGCGGTGAAGCGCCTGATCGGCCGCCGGTATGACGATCCGATGGTCGAGAAGGACAAGAAGATGGTGCCCTACGGCATCGTCCGCGGTGACAACGGCGACGCCTGGGTGCAGGCGCGGGGCGAGAAGTATTCGCCGAGCCAGGTCAGCGCCTTCGTGCTCGGCAAGATGAAGGAGACGGCCGAGGCCTACCTCGGCGAAAAGGTGACGCAGGCCGTCATCACCGTGCCCGCCTACTTCAACGACGCGCAGCGCCAGGCGACCAAGGACGCCGGCCGCATCGCCGGGCTGGAGGTGCTGCGCATCATCAACGAGCCGACGGCGGCGGCGCTCGCCTACGGCATGGACAAGAAGCAGGGCGGCACCATCGCGGTGTACGACCTCGGCGGCGGCACGTTCGACGTGTCGGTGCTGGAGATTGGCGACGGCGTGTTCGAGGTGAAGTCCACCAACGGCGATACGTTCCTGGGCGGCGAGGACTTCGACAACCGAGTGATCGGCTACCTTGCTGACGAGTTCAAGCGCGAGCAGGGCATCGACCTCCGCAACGACAAGCTGGCGCTTCAGCGGCTGAAGGAGGCGGCGGAGAAGGCGAAGATCGAGCTGTCCTCCTCCAAGGAGACCGAAATCAACCTGCCGTTCATCACCGCGGACGCCAGCGGGCCGAAGCACCTGGTGATGAAGCTGTCGCGCGCCAAGCTGGAGAGCCTGGTCGATGACCTGATCGAGCGGACGCTGGCGCCGTGCCGCGCCGCGCTGAAGGACGCCGGCGTGACCGCGGGCGAGATCCAAGAGGTCATCCTGGTCGGCGGCATGACGCGCATGCCGAAGGTGATCGAGGTCGTGAAGCAGTTCTTCGGTCGCGACCCGGCCCGCAACGTGAACCCCGACGAGGTCGTGGCCATCGGCGCCGCAGTGCAGGGCGCTGTGCTGAAGGGCGACGTGAAGGACGTGCTGCTGCTCGACGTGACGCCGCTGTCGCTCGGCATCGAGACGCTGGGCGGCGTGTTCACCCGGC
>CAXUIQ010000226.1:0-6808 GCA_964250815.1 uncultured Acetobacteraceae bacterium | reverse complement strand
TGCCGGCA
The DNA here is from genome assembly GCA_964250815.1 of uncultured Acetobacteraceae bacterium. Taxonomy (GTDB): domain Bacteria; phylum Pseudomonadota; class Alphaproteobacteria; order Acetobacterales; family Acetobacteraceae; genus CAHJXG01. The sequence goes on along the minus strand of CAXUIQ010000226.1, from coordinate 6,800 downwards.
CCGCGGCGCGGTGATCCTGCGGGACGGCAAGGGCTTTGTCGGCAACCTCGTCTGTCCCTACCACCAATGGACCTACGACCTTTCGGGCGCGCTGATCCACGCCGAGAACATGCCGTCCTGCATCGGCTCGCCCGAGCACGGGCTGAAGCCCGTCCACGTGCGCAGCGTGGCCGGGCTGCTGTTCATCTGCCTGGCCGACGAGCCGCCGGCGGACTTCGACGACATGGCGGCGCAGGTCGGCCCCTACCTCGCGCCCCACCGGGTGCAGGATTGCAAGGTGGCGGCGCAGATCGACCTGGTCGAGCACGGCAACTGGAAGCTGACCATCGAGAACAACCGCGAGTGCTACCATTGCGGCGGCCATCCGGAACTGCTGCGCAGCCTGTTCCATTTCTTCGGCTACTCGGCCGACGACGTGACCCCGGCGCAGGCGGACGACTACCAGCGCTTCCTGCGCACGCAAAGCGAGTTCGAGGCGATCTGGGACGGCGCAGGCCTGCCCTGGCGGGCGCTGGAGGACTTGCACGGCCGCCCGACCGGCTTCCGGACCGAACGGCTGGCGCTCGACGGACCCGGCGAAAGCTACACGATGGACGCGCGGCAAGCGTCCCGCCGCCTGGTCGCCGGCTTCACGCAGCCGCGCATGGGCGCGCTGCACCTGCACACCCAGCCGAACAGTTGGCACCACTTCCTGGGCGACCACGCCGTGACCTTCGCGACCATTCCCGTCGCGCCCGACCGCACCCTGGTCCGCACGACGTGGCTGGTGGCCAAGGATGCGGTCGAAGGCGTCGATTACGACGTGGACCGACTCACCGAGGTTTGGCGCGCCACCAACGAGCAGGACGCGAGCTTTGTCGAGATGGCGCAGGACGGCGCGGCCAGTTCGGCGCACGAACCCGGCCCCTACGCCCCGGCCGAATACATGGTCGATGCCTTCTGCACCTGGTACATCGAGCGGCTGCGCGCCGGCATGGGCAGATGACGGAGAGGGGTGGATGACGGACGGCGGCGGGCCGACGCTGCGCATCGGCTTCATCCTCGCCCACAACTTCACCCTGTCGGCGTTTTCGCTGTTCGTGGACGCGCTCCGGTTGGCGGGGGACGAGGGCGACCTGTCCCGGCCGATCCGCTGCCAGTGGCCGGTGATGGCGGCGCGCATGGACCCGGTGCGCAGCAGTTGCGGGATGCTGGTCACGCCCACAAGCCTGCTGCTGCCGCCGGGCGAGCTGGATTACGTCGTGGTGGTCGGCGGCCTGCTGCGGCCTGGCCCGGCGCTGGACCCTGCGGCGCGCGCCTATCTGCGCCGGGCTGCCGCATCCGGCACGACGCTGGTCGGCGTGTGCACCGGCAGCTTCCTGTTGTGCCGGGAGGGCCTGATGGCCGGGCGCCGGGCCTGCGTGAGCTGGTTCCACTACCAGGACTTCAAGGACGAGTTCCCGGACCAGGACGCGGTGGCCGACCGGCTGTTCCTGGAGGACCGCGACCGCATCACCTGCTCCGGAGGCAGCAACGTCGCGGATCTCGCGGTCCATCTCATCAAGCGGCACGTCGGCCCGGCGCAGGCGCAGAAGGCGCAGCACGTCATGCTGCTCAGCCGCATCCGCAGCGCCGACGACGCGCAGCCGCATCCGCCCATCGCCGGCGAGGGCAGCCAGTCCGACGAGAAGGTGCGCCGCGCCCTGCTGACGATGGAGCAGAACCTGGGCACGCCGCTTGGGATGCACGAGGTGGCGCGTCGGGTCGGCCTGTCGCCGCGGCAATTGGAGCGGCGGTTCCAGCAGGTCCTGGGTCTTTGCCCCACGGCAGCCTACCGCGAGTTGCGGCTGCGGTATGCGAGTTGGCTGCTGGACAACACGGCGCTCAGCGTGACGGAGGTTGCGATCGAGGCCGGGTTCGCCGACGGCGCGCACTTCTCGCGCCAGTTCCGCCAGGCGTTCGGCCACCCGCCCAGCCTGCACCGGTCTGCCCGCACCGCAGCCGACGATCCCACGCCGAGGCGGGCACCGATCAACCCGGGGCTGATGCCGCCGGAGCGACGCCAATACGTTTGAGCCGAGTGCCGGGGCGTCGCAGTTTTGCAAGTCAAGCGGCGGATAACGACAAGCATTTGCATTTTGCGCGCAACAGCCTTGCGTCCATCACGGCCACACGGCCGGCTCTCCGGCGGCGGTTCCACCCAGAAGCGACAGGCAATGCAGCGGAATGACATGCCGGTGAACGCTCCATGCTGATCAGCGGCCCGCCGCAGGCCACCGGCGACGCGCCCCCGGTCTGGGGCGTGGACCACGACGGCGAACTGGTATGCCGGGCCGTGACGGAGGAAACGCACGACGTGCGGAGCTTCCATTTCGCGGCCGACCGCCCGTGCCGCTTCCGTTTCAAGCCTGGCCAGTTCCTGACTTTCGAACTGCCGATCAACGGCGGAACCGTGTTCCGCTGCTACACGATCTCCTCCCCGCCGACACGGCCCGAAACGGTGTCGATCACCGCCAAGCGGGTGCGCGGCGGCCCCGTTTCCAACTGGCTGCACGACCACGTGCGGCCCGGCGTGCGCCTGCGCGCCACGGGTCCGTCCGGCACCTTCGTCCTCCCGCATGAGCCGGGTCCCGGATTGCTGCTGCTGTCGGGCGGCAGCGGCGTGACGCCGCTGATGAGCATGGTGCGGACGCTGTTCGACCGGGCGGAGGACCGCGACGTGGTGTTCGTGCACAGCGCCCGCTCGCCGCGCGACATCATCTTCCGGGACGAGCTTGCGCTGATGGCACGCCGCCTACCGCGCCTGCGGGTGGCGCATGTCGTGGAGGACACGGCGGGCGAGCCTGGGTGGCCCGGCCTGGTCGGGCGGCTCGACGCCCGCGCGCTCGGCCTGTTGGCGCCCGACTTCATGCGTCGGGACGTGTATTGCTGCGGCCCGGCGCCCTACATGGCCGGGGCGCGCGCGCTGCTGGACCAGGCCGGCTTCGACCGCAGCCGCTACCACGAGGAAAGCTTCAGCTTCGAGGCGCTGCCGGGCGCCGTGCATGAGGAGGTCGCGGCCGCTGAAGCCGTCGCGGAGGCGACGTTCAGCGTGACCTTCGCCAAGTCCGGCAAGACCGTCGCCTGCCCGCCCGGCACCACCGTGCTTGCCGCTGCCAAGGCGGCCGGGCTGCGCCTGCCGTCCTCCTGCACGCGAGGGGTTTGCGGCACCTGCAAGAGCCGGATTCTGTCCGGCCGGGTCGATATGCGGCACGGCGGCGGCATCCGCCCGCGGGAGGTCGATCAGGGCATGGTGCTGATCTGCTGCAGCCGCCCGCTGGAGGATCTGGTGATCGACCGATGACCGTGCTCGCGCCGTCCGATTTCGAGATTGGGTCGGCCCGCACGCCCGCCGCCACGGCCGTGGATGCCCGGCCCGCGCTCATCGAGGTGCAGGACGTGAGCAAGGTGTTCGGCGGCGACGAGATGGTGGACAACGTGGCGCGCAAGAGCCTGGCCAAGACCGCGGCGGAATGGGTCGGCCAGCATTCGGACGTGGCAAAATCCTGGATGGCCCGACTGCCCGGCCCGGCGCGACCAGGCAAGCGGCGTGTCGCGCCCAGGCAAGCGCCCCGCCGCCGCCCAAGCGAGGATGACGCATGAAGCACTTCTCCGCCGCCCGCCTGCTGCGCGAGGCCATCCGCGGCCAATCCGGCTGGACCGAGCACTGGCGCTCCTCGGACCGTCCGGCGCCCGCCTACGACGCCGTGATCGTCGGCGCCGGCGGGCACGGGCTGGCCACGGCCTATTACCTGGCGAAGCAGCACGGCATCCGCCGCGTGGCAGTGCTGGAGAAGGGCTGGCTCGGCGGCGGCAACACCGGGCGCAACACGACGATCATCCGCAGCAACTACCTGATGGCGGAAAGCGCCGCGCTGTATGACCACGCGGTCAAGCTGTGGGAAGGGCTGTCGCGCGAGCTGAACTACAACGTCATGTTCTCGCCGCGCGGGGTGATGATGCTGGCCCATACCGTGCATGACGTACAGGTGGGCAAGCGGCACGTGTACGCGAACCAGTTGGCGGGCGTGGACAACGACTGGCTGTCGGCGGAGCAGGCGCGGGCGTACTGCCCGCCGCTGAGCCTTGACCCCGGCATGCGCTACCCGGTGCTGGGCGCGGCGTTGCAGCGCCGGGGCGGGACGGCGCGGCACGACGCGGTCGCCTGGGGCTACGCCCGGGCGGCGAGCGCGCTGGGCGTCGATGTCGTGCAGAACTGCGAGGTCGTGGGCATCCGCCGGGACGCAAGCGGCGCGGTGTGCGGCGTGGACACCACCCGCGGCGCGGTCGCGGGGCCGCGGGGGGGGGGGGGGCGGGGGCGGGCGCGCCCCCCCCGCACGGGGCGGGCGGGGGGGCGGCCCCCCCCCCGGGGGCGGGGGCGCGCCCCGCCGCGTCGGCGTCGTCGCGGCCGGGCACACCAGCGTCGTCATGGCGCAGGCCGGGGTGCGGATGCCGCTGGAAAGCTACCCGTTGCAGGCGCTGGTCAGCGAACCCGTGAAGCCGTGCTTCCCTTGCGTCGTCATGTCCAACACCATCCACGCCTACATCAGCCAGTCCGACAAGGGCGAGCTGGTGATCGGCGCCGGCACCGACGCCTACACGAGCTACAGCCAGCAGGGCGGCCTGCACATCGCGACCCATACGCTTGACGCCATCTGCGAGCTGTTCCCGCAGTTCCGGCGCATGCGGATGCTGCGCAACTGGGGCGGCATCGTCGATGTGACGCCGGACCGCAGCCCGATCATCGGCAAGACGCCGGTGCCGGGGCTTTATGTGAACTGCGGCTGGGGCACCGGCGGGTTCAAGGCGACGCCCGGCTCCGGCCACGTGTTCGCGCACACCATGGCGCACGACGCGCCGCACCCGATCAACGCGCCCTTCTCGCTCGACCGCTTCCGCACGGGGCAGATGATCGACGAAGCCGCGGCGGCGGCGGTGGCGCACTGACCATGCTGCTGATTCCCTGCCCCATCTGCGGCAACCGCCCGGAGGCGGAGTTCACCTACGCCGGGGAGGCGCACATCGCGCGCCCGGCCGAACCCGCTGATCTCGACGACCACGCCTGGGGCGAGTTCCTGTATGCCCGCACCAACCCGAAGGGCGAGCACGCCGAGCGGTGGCGGCACACCCATGGCTGCGGGCGGTTCTTCAACGCGCTGCGCAACACCCACACCGACCGCTTCACCGCCAGCACCCTGCCCGGCGCCGCCCGCCCGCACGGCACGCCCACCACCGAAAGCCAGGACGCGCCCCCCATGCGGAGCGACACCGAGCAATGGGGCCAGGCATGAGCATCCGCTTCAGCTTCGACGGCCGCACGTACCACGGCGAACCCGGCGACACCCTCGCCTCCGCCCTGCTGGCGAACGGCGTGCGGCTGATGGGCCGGTCGTTCAAGTACCACCGCCCGCGCGGCACGCTGGCGGCCGGGTCCGAAGAGCCGAACGCGCTGGTCGAGGTGGACCGCGGCGGCGGCGCGCGCACGCCGAACCTGCGGGCGACGCAGGTGGAGATCTATGACGGCCTGGTGACGCGCACCCAGAACCGGTTTCCGTCGCTTGGCTTCGACTTGCAGGCGGTCAATGACGTGGCGGCGCCGCTGCTCTCCGCCGGGTTCTACTACAAGACGTTCATGGCGCCGGAGGGTGCCTGGACCAAGCTGTACGAGCCGCTAATCCGCCGTGCCGCCGGGCTGGGCCGCGCGCCGGATGCGGCGGACCCGGACCACTACGCCAGCCGCTACGCGCACTGCGACGTGCTGGTCGTCGGCTCCGGCCCAGCCGGGCTTGCCGCCGCCGACGCTGCGTCCCGAACCGGTGCCCGCGTGATCCTGTGCGACGAACAGCCCCGCTTCGGCGGCAGCCTGCTCGCGGACCGCAGCGCGCAGATCGACGGGATGGCGGCGGCGGACTGGGCCACGGCCCAAGTCGGTGCGCTGGCGGCGCGGCCCGATGTCACGCTGCTCTCGCGCACCACCGCGTTCGGCTGGTATCCCGACAACATGCTCGGCCTGGCCCAGCGCCTGACCGACCACCTACCCGAGCCGGACCCGGCGCTGCCGCGCGAGCGCCTCTGGCAGGTGCGCGCCAAGCAGGTGGTGATCGCCGCCGGCGCCATCGAGCGGCCGCTGGTGTTCCCCGGCAACGACCGGCCCGGCGTCATGCTGGCCGACGCCGCCCGCACCTACGCCGTGCGCTACCGCGCCGCGCCCGGCCGGCGCGCGGTGATCGCCACCACCGGCGACACCGCCTACCGCGCAGCGCTCGACCTGCACGCTTGCGGCGTGGAGGTGGCGCTGATTGCCGACGCGCGCCCGGCAGCGGACGGGCCGCTCCCCGCCGCCGCCCGGGCTGCCGGCCTCCGGGTGGAAACAGGGATGCAGGTGCTGGCGACCCGCGGTCGCCGCGGCATCCGGGTGGCCATCGTGGGCCACGTCGATCCCCAGGGCCGGGTGCGGAGCCGCGAATGGGTGCGGTGCGGCCTGCTCGGCATGAGCGGCGGATGGACGCCCTCCCTGCACCTGTTCTCGCAGTCGCGCGGCAAGCTGCGCTACGACGCGGCGACGGAGACCTTCCTGCCGGGCGAGTCGGCGGCAGCAGAGCGGTCAGCGGGCGCGTGCCGCGGCGTGCATGGGCTGGAGGATGCGCTGCTGGACGGTGCGGGCGCCGGAAGTGCCGCGGCGCACGACGCCGGGTTCGACGCCCCGGCCGCGGGGGGCCCCCCCGGGGGGGGGGGGGGGGGCGCCGGGGGGGGGGGCCCCCCCCCCGCCCCCCCCCCGCCCC
>CAXUIQ010000225.1:0-6815 GCA_964250815.1 uncultured Acetobacteraceae bacterium | reverse complement strand
GCGCAGCACGATGCGGAACGGCGACGCGCCGGCCAGGCGGGCGGCGGCGATGAAGTCGGTGCCGCGGAGGCTCAGGGTCTCGGCCCGGGCCAGCCGCGCGTAGGGCGGCCAGGCGGTGAGCGCGATGGCGGCGACGGCGCTGGCGACGCCGGGGCGCAGCGCGGCGACGAAGGCCAGCGCCAGGATCAGCCGGGGAAAGGCCAGGAACACGTCCGTCACCCGCATCAGCAGCCGGTCCCAGATGCCCCCGGCATAGCCCGCAATGCAGCCCACCGCGAGGCCCAGCGGCGCCACCACCACCACCACCGCGACCACCATGCCCAGCGTGATCCGCCCGCCGTAGAGCAGGCGCGAGTACACGTCGCGCCCCAGCTCGTCCGTGCCGAGCCGATGCGCCGCAGACGGCCGGGCCAGGCGGTCGGCGAGGTCCTGCACGCCGGGATCGTAAGGGGCCAGCGCCGGGGCGAGCAGCGACAGCGCGATCAGCAGGAGGATGACCAGCAGGCCTGCCATCGTCAGCGGGTTGCGGCGGAATTGCAGCCACAGCCGGTAGCGCCGCCCCCAGGCCGCCTGGCTGCGGGAGGCCGGGGCCTCGGTCAGCAGCCAGTCGCGGGTGACGATCATCGCACGCGCCTCATCTTACCCTGGGGTCCAGCACCCGGTACATGAGATCCGAGAACAGGTTCAGCACGACATAGGCGAGGCCGACCACGAGGGTCGCGCCCAGCACCGCGTTCATGTCGGCGTTGAGCAGGCTGCCGGTCAGGTATTGGCCGAGGCCGGGCCAACTGAAGATCGTCTCCGTCAGCACCGCCCCTTCCAGCAGCCCGGCATAGGTCAGCACGATCACCGTCAGCAGCCGCACCAGGATGTTGCCGAAGGCGTGGCGCCACACCACGGCGGCGGCGGACAGGCCCTTGGCCTTGGCGGTGATGACGAACTCGCCGCCCAGGCTCTCGATCATGAAGGCGCGGGTCATGCGCGCGATGAAGGCCATGTTGGACAGGCCCAGCACCAGGGCGGGCAGCGCGAGCTGCTTGCAGGCGTCCCAGAACGCATCCCAGTCGCCGGCCAGGGCCGCGTCCACCAGCAGCAGCCCGGTCCGCTGGTCCACGGTGCCGTCGAACGCCACGCTCTGCCGCCCCGGCCCCGGCGCCCATTGCAGGGTCGCGTAGAACACCAGCAGCGCCAAAAGCGCCAGCACGAAGATCGGAATGGAGTAGCCAGACAAGCAGACCACCCGGATCACCGTATCGACCCAGCGCCCCTGCCGCACCGCCGCATACACCCCGAGCGGCACGCCCAGCAGGACCGCGACCAGCAGCGCCGCCGTCGCCAGCTCCAGCGTCGCCGGGAAGAACCGGGCGATGTCCGTGCTGACGCGGTTGCTGGTCATCACCGAGCGGCCGAAGTCGCCCTGGGCGAGCTGCCCGACGTAGCGGACGAACTGCTCCGGCAGCGGCTTGTCGAGGCCAAGCTCCAGCCGGGTGCGGGCCACCACGTCCTGCGGCGCACGGTCGCCGACGATGGCCAGCACCGGGTCGATGGGCACGACGCGCCCGATCAGGAAGGTGATCAGGATCAGGCCGAACAGCGTGACCGGCACGCTGGCCAGGGTGGCGGCGAGCGCGCGAATACGGTTCACTTGGTGCGGCCCACGGGCGCGCCGCTACGCCTTGCTCAGCCGGGCGTAGCTCGTGCGGTCCCCGATCAGCGCCAGCTCAAGCCCGGTGGTCGTCTTCTTCATGGCGGCCACCTCGACCTGCTGGCCGATGAACACGAAGGGGCTGCGCTCCTGGTGGTCGCGCTGCAAGCGCTCGTACATGACGACGCGCCGGGCCGCGTCCGGCTCCTTGAGCGCTTCGGCCGAGCGGGCGGTGAACTCGTCGTCCTTCCAATGGCTGCGCCAGGCGAGGGTGCGGTTGGTCTGCGCGTCGCTGTCGTCGGTGTTGACGTTGAACGTCTCGGAGTTGCTGTTGGGGTCCATGTAGTCGGACCCCCAGATCCCCATGGCGACCTGGTGCTGCCGGGCGCGGGTCTTGGTGATGACCTGGCGCTGCTCGCCGGCGATCAGCGTCGCCTTGATGCCGGCTTCCGCCAGGTTCGCCTGGACCGCCTGCGCGATGTCGGCATACGGCGCGACCGAGTAGTGGTCCAGCGTGACCTCGAAGCCGTTCGGCACGCCCGCCTCCGCCAGCAGCGACTTCGCCCGGGCGGTGTCCTTGCGGAACGGCAGATCGACGAGGACGCCGGGAAAGCCTTTGGGCAGGAACGCCTGGTGCGGCTCCCACGCCTTGGGCGTGATGTTCGCGGCGATGCCCTCGTAGTCGATGGCCCACTTGAACGCCTGGCGCACGGGCGGCTTGGACAGGATGGGGTGGTTCTGGTTCAGCGCCAGGAAGTTGATGTAGGACTTCGGCGCGACCATCAGGGTGTAGGCCGGGTCTTCCGACAGCGCCGCCAACTGGTCGGGCGCGAGCGTCCGGGCGATGTCGATGTCGCCGCGCTGCAACCCCAGCAGTTGCGCCGAAGTGTCCGGGCGGTGCTGGATGATCAGCCGCTTGAGCTTCGGCGGGCTGGGGTTGTTGGGGTTCGGCTCCATGGTGATGTTCTCGCTCGCGCGCCACTGCCGCAACTGGAACGGCCCCGACCCGGCGCTGTTGCCGGACTTGAGCCAGCCGTTGCCCAGGTCGTCGCCGGACGCCTTCGCCATCACGGTTTTCTTGTCCACCACGCAGCCGACCAGCGCCGCCAGGCAGTACAGCAGGAAGCTCGTCGAGCCTTTCTCCGCAAACGTTAGCACCAGGGTGCGCTCGTCGGCCGCCCGGATGCGCTCGGCCGCGTTCTCCTTGGTGAAGCCGAACTGGTTGACGATGAAGGCCGGCGACTTGTTCAGGATCACCGCGCGCTGGAGGGTGAACGCCGCGTCCTCCGCCGTCACCGGGTTGCCGGAGGCGAACTTGCGGCCCTGCGCCATCTTGAACGTGGTGGTCAGCCCGTCCTCGCTGGTGCTCCAGCTTTCCGCGAGGTCGCCCTTGATGACGGTCGGGTCCTTGAGGTCCGGCAGGACCAGCCGGTCATAGACGTTGGCCAGCGCCTCCTCGCCGCTGAACTCAAACGATTCCTGGGGGTCGAGGCTCACGATGTCGTCGATCTGCCGGGCCATCACGACCACGTCGCGCGGCGTCGCGGCGCGGGCCTGGCGGGCGGCGAGCGGAAGCAGCGGGCTTGCGCCCGCGGCGGCGAGCAGGGTGCGGCGGTTCAGCATGGTGCGAGGTCCCCAATCAAAGCGCAGGATAGCCAGCGCCCTACCCCTTCGCAATCGGGGCGTAGGACGTGCGGGGTGACAGTGGTCCTTTGCGGGAGCCGACGCCAGAACGGTTCGGACGGTAATGGACAAACGGCTCGAGACCGCACGTGGCCCTTTACAGGCTATGACCCGGCCCGACAGTAATCACTATGGAAATCAGACTATGACGGCGATAACGACTATTGTGGAATAGTATATAGATGCTGGATTTCAGCCTGCGGGAGTAGGACCCCTGAAGAGTCCCCAAAGGTTCGCCCACACCCAAGTAAGCGCTGCCGTCAACGCCGATCCAGCTATGCTCCTAATAGACCAGACTAAGATACCGTCACGTGTTGATGTGCCTTTCAAATCCTCAAGCGTAAGAGACATTCTTATAAGTCTATGGATTGTTGCACGTAGGCGAACACCGACCTGCCATTGCTCTTCCGTTTGAATGAGGATCTCGCTTGGGGTTGAAGCAAGCATTGCAAAGAACCAAAAGCAGAGGAAATTCAGATACATCAAATTGAACGCATTTCTGAGAGCTTCAGGTTGGCCTACAGGCGATTTGGCGATTGCGACAGATGCTCCCCCCTCCAAAGCACCGACAAAAAAGCCTCGCAGTATGCTTCGCCCTATCCCCCGATCACCCAGGCAAAATCCCATCCAACATCCGGCTGAACAGGCGGGGATCAGCAACGCCGCAATCACGGCAGGAACGCCGACATGACCACGGTCATTGAGCAACGCAAAGGCAAGAAAGATCATGCAGGGAAGAACCACCGTCGCATCCCACGGGTCCCCGGCGGCGCGTCGTGCGACGAAGAACCGAGCCAACCATCCTTTGACACCCGTCTTGAAATGCAGTGCCGAGCCGTTAGCAAATCCACTCATGACCTCGATGCCTAATTCATTCCCGCCCATAAATCTTGCTTTGCGTACTGCTGCTGGTGGGGTCAACGGGGAAAGACCCCGCCGTAGGTGTTATTTCAGCGTTATCGAAATCCCTTGATCATCGCGCCGTCAGTAGGCGAGCCTACAACTTTCCAACATTTCGCTTTCCAAAAAAACGCAAAAATCAGAACTTCTGCAAATTCCTCGAACCTCAATCGCGTCTATAGGTTGCGCTTCGCAAAAGTTATAGCTGGAACCAGCTCACCCCGGGGGCCACAATATGGCTCCGTGCAGCAATCGTAGTATGACCACAGAGCGGGGATCGTCCCCTTCAATGCCGTAAACGGCCAAATAGGGCAGACCGGAAATCACGAGTTCCCGCGTGTCTGGCGAACGGCCCGGCTTGCCACGGAAAGGGAACTCTGCAAGCTGCTCAACCACCGCCAGTATGCGCCGACCGACCGGCGCGGCGGCAGCGGGGTTATGGGCGGCGATCCATTCAACAATCCCTAGAAAATCGTCGTTTGCCGGCTGGGTCCATCGAACCGTCATGGACGCGGCGAGACGATCCGTTCAAAGGCCGCGACGACCATCTGATGATCGACGGTTCGGCCATCCCGCAACGCCTGCTTGCCTTCTTCTACGGCGGCAAGGAATTGCTGTTCAGTGGCGACGTAGGACCGCAAAGCCTCGTTGACGAGCCATGATTTGCTGCGCCCGGCAGCGGAGGCCAGCCGCCCAAGTTCGTCGTCAAGATCGGCATCGACGCGAGCGGCTATGGTGACGGACTTTGCCATGATTGTACCTATATGTTAGATGATGTTTACATCGTAGCACACTCGCCGTTAGCATCGCAATCAACCCTGATTTTCAAATCGCAAAACTTGCGATGCGACCTCTCCCATATGAGATCGAGGTGACGCAGGCTGTTGTCGCGTGTTAACGTCATGGCGATCAGGCTTTGATTGTGCCCTCGCCTTCCACTCCGGCGTCATAGTGCCGGGTTCCCCAATCCGGACCCAGGACAGCCACCACCCTACCCCTTCGCAATCGGCGCGTAGGACGTGCGATCCGACAACGGCCCCTGCCGGAAACCGGCGAGCGGGCGGCGGAGGGCCGCGATCCCGATCTCCTGCAGCATGATTGCGTAGGGGCCGCGGGCCATCAGGTCGCGCTGCATCGCCTGGTACTCCGCAACGCGCTTCGCCGCGTCCGCCTCCTTGACCGCCGCCAGCGCCCGCGCGGTCAGGTCCGCGTCGGCCCAAGCGCAGTTCCAGGCGGAGGTGCGGTTGGTCGAGGCCTCCGAGTTGTCCTCGTTGACGCAGAACGTCTGCGCGTTGCTGTGGGGGTCGAGGTAGTCGGAACCCCAAAGCGATATGGCAAGCTCATACTGCCGCGCCCGCACCTTGGTCAGCACCTGCCGCCCTTCCCCGGCCCGCAGCGCCAGGCGGATGCCGGCCTCCCGCATCTGCGCCTGCAACGCCTGCGCGATCTCCGCCCGGGGCGAGCTGGACGCATGGTCGAAGGTGAGGTCGATGCCGTCGGGGAACCCGGCCGCGGCCAGCAAGGCCCGGGCACGCGCCGGGTCGTAGCGGTACGGCGTGTCGGTCAGGGCAGCGGGGAAGCCCACGGGCAGGAACGCCTGGTGCATGCGGTACGTGTCGGCGGTCAGGTTGGCCTCGATGCCATGGTAGTCGATGGCCCAGCGCAGCGCTTCCCGCACCTCGGGACGGGCCAGCGCCGGGTGGCGGGTGTTCATCGACAGGTGCATGAGGCTTGCCTTCGGCTCCGACAGCACTTCGAAGCGCGGGTCGGCGCGGGCGGCCCTGACCCCTTCGGGCAAGAGGTCGCGGGCGATGTCGGCGTCGCCGCGCTGCAAGAGCAGGAGCTGCACCGCCGGGTCGGCGACGTGGCGGATGACCATGCGCCGGGCGCGCGGCGGCTGCGGGTGGGACGGGTTGGCGTCGAGCGCCACGGCCTCGCTGGCCCGCGCGCTGCGCACCACCCACGGCCCGGACCCGGCGCTGTTGGTGCGCAGCCACCCATTGCCCAGGTCGCCGCCCGCGGCGTGGGACAGCGCCGCCCGCTTCTCCACCACGCCGCCGACCGAGGCCGACAGGCAGTACAGCAGGAAGGTCGGCGCCTGCCGCTCGGCGATCTCGACCACCAGCGTCCGGTCGTCGGCGGCGCGGATGCGGGCGGCCACGTTGTCGGGGGTGAAGCCGAACTGCGCGATGATGAAGCCCGGCGACTTGTTCAGGATCACCGCGCGCTGCAAGCTCCACGCCGCGTCCTCCGCCGTGACCGGCGCGCCGCTGGCGAACTTCCGGTCGCCGCGCAAACGGAAGGTCCAGGTCCGCCCGTCTTCGCTCGCCGACCAGCTTTCGGCCAGCATGGGGTTGATCCGCGTCGGGTCCTCGTCGTCGGGGTTGACGAGCTTGTCATACACGTTGCCGCAAATCTCGGAGCCGGAGTACTCGAAGCTTTGCTGCGGGTCGAGGCTGATGATGTCGTCGATGCGCTTCGCCATCACCACCGTGTCCCGGGGCGTGTTGGCGAAGGCCGGGGCGTAGGCGCTGGCCCAGGCCCGCGGCGTGGCGAGCAGGGCGCGGCGGGTGGGCATGGCGGACTC
>CAXUIQ010000224.1:0-6818 GCA_964250815.1 uncultured Acetobacteraceae bacterium | reverse complement strand
CGTCCAACGGTCCGCTATGCCGCGTAATCCAAGTTCACCCCGGCCGGATCAATAATCGAGGAAGAAATGACCTACGCCCCTCACGACCCGCTCCCGCCCATCACGCGGGACGCGGATGACGACCTGTGCCGCGAGGCCATGCGGCGCGATCCGGCGTTGCTGACCCGCGTGCAGCAAGCCGCCTCCGCCGCATACCGGGCTGCACGCGCCCTGCCGGTCCACGGCATTGCGCCGGCGGTGGACCGCATGTGGACCGCGTTGGCCGCGCCCGTTCGCGCCGCGCATGGGCAGCCAGCGTGCCTCCGCCTTTCGCTTGCGGCGGGTCAAGCGATGGAAGCGATCACCCGCCTGCCTCCGGCGGAGCGCGCGGGACTGGCCGATCAACCGAACGTCGCGCCGTTCTACGCCGGGCAGGCGCGGCGGGCGGCGATGCAGTCGCACGACGCGCTGGCCTACGTGCTGGCGATGGAGGACGCGGAAAACGCGCGGATCACGGCTGCGCAAGAACTGGTGCGGGCGGAGCAGCACGCGGCATCCGAGGCCGCCCGGCCCGGCGTTCTGCTGGCGGCGCTGCGCAAGCGGGGCGTGGACATTCAGCTTGACGGGAAGCGCCTGACGGTCAGTGCGGCGGCTGTGTTGACGGATGCCGAGAAGGCCGAAGCTGCTGCGTGCAAGGCGGGGATCGTGGACATCCTGACCGCCGAAGCCGCCGCCGCTGCTGAGGCCGCGCGCCGCGTGGTGCTGGCATGAGCGGCGCGGTTGACCGTGCCCGGTGGGACGAATTGATGAAAGACCAGACCGCTGCGGCGCTGGCGGCCGGCATCCTGGCGACGGCACCGGAACCGGCATCAATCGACGACGCCGTAATCCTTATGCGGATCGTGCGCAGAAAGCTTTACCCGGCGGAGGCGCGGCAGTGACCCGCCCGGCGTTGACCATGACGGATGCCGATTTCGAGGCGCTACGCCGCAGGCTGCTGCGCACCGATCCGTCAAAGGCCGATGCCGCCGCCGGCATGGCGCGGATGATGCGCGATGCGAAGGCCAAGTTCGACCTGGACGTGCCAGCCGAATTCGCGCGGCCCGATCCCCAAAGGCGCGTGTGATGGGCACCGGACGGCCTTGCACGATCTGCGGTCATGCGGCGCGCGCGGAAATCGACCGTGCGCTCACGGCCGGCGTGTCATTGCGGGCCGTTGCGGACCAGTTTCGCTTGCCTCGCACCAGCCTGACCCGGCACCGCGCCAACCACGTTCCCACCGAAGCGATGCGCGCGGCAGTCCAGGCGGCTGCCGTGGTCGAGGCGGACCATGGCATTGGGTTGGCCCAAGGCGCTGCCAGGCTGCGCACAGACGCCCTCCGGCTGCTTGCCAAGGCGGGGAGGCGGCGGGGGACCTGCGGACGGCCCTGGCGGGTGTCCGGGAGGCCGCGCGCTGTATCGCGTTGATGGCGAAGCTGAGCGGGGACCTGGACGCCGGGACCACGCTCAATCTGACCGTTGCGCCGGCGTTCATCACGGTGCAAGCCGCGATCCTGACCGCACTTGACCCGTTCCCGGACGCGCGCCGTGCCGTGGTGCGGGCGTTGGAGGGCGTGGGATGAGCGAAGCCGCCGCCATCGCGCGGGAGTTACGGCACGCGCTGGACCCGGCGGCATGGGCAGCCGAACGGTTGGGCTTGGTGCCGGACCCGTGGCAAGCCCGTGTCCTGCAATCCAATGCGCGCCGGCTGCTCTTGAACTGCACGCGGCAAAGCGGCAAGAGCACGACAACCGCGGCGCTGGCGGCCCATACGGCGATCTACACCCCCGGCAGCCTGACTTTGATGGTCAGCCGGGCGCAGCGCCAATCAGCCGAGCTATTCGGCAAGGCGGCGGGCTACCTCCGCCAAGCCGGTGCCAAGCTGACAAGCGACAACCTCACGTCATGCACCCTGGCGAACGGCAGCCGCGTCGTGAGCCTGCCTGGCGACCGTGGGGACACGCTACGCGGCTACAGCGCACCGGCCCTCGTGGTGTTCGACGAAGCCGCGTTTGCCCTGGACGCGGTTTACCAAGCCTGCCGGCCCATGCTTGCGGTCAGCAACGGGCGCTTGGCACTGCTCTCGACCCCGCACGGCAAGCGGGGCTTCTTCTTTGATGCCTGGCAATCGAAAACCGAATCGTGGCAACGCGAGAAAGTAACTGCGGATGAATTCCTACGGATAAGCCGCGAGTTCCTGGCAACCGAGCGCGCCACGATTGGCGAATACTATTTCCGGCAGGAATACCAGAGCGAGTTTGTAGAGACCAGCGATCAGCTATTCTCCAACGCTTCGATTGAACGCGCCTTCTCTGTCCCTCTCAATCCGTTGTTCTAGAGGTCCCCATGACGCCGTTCCTGATCCCAGCCGCCGAACGTGCCCCGATGCCATGGGGGGACGGGCACCCTCCGCACGAGTGGCGCACCACGGAGCCGCGCCCCGTCGTTTTTATCATGGGCGTGGACTTAGGCCAGGCCCGGGATTTCAGCGCCATCGTCATCAATGAGGTATCGCTGTCCAAGCGCCAACGGCATCACCCTGGCGACCCGTTCGCGGTGTTTGGCGAAGTGCAGACCATCCGCCGGCACGAGTTGCGCCACGTCGAACGCCTCCCGCTCGGAATGAGCTACCCCGCGGTGATTGAGGCCGTGCGGGACCGCTTCACCCGCATTCCGGCGCAATCGCGCGAGCCTAAGTTGATCGTGGACGCGACCGGCGTAGGCCGCCCGGTGGTGGACGAAATGCGCCGCGCCGGCTTGCGCCCCATCGGCTGCACCATCACGGGCGGATCGGGATGGTCGGAGGATCGGGGCAGCAAGTCGTGCCGCGTGGCGAAGGCGCTGCTGGCGTCCACCGTGGCGGTTGCTCTGGAAACTGACCGGCTGACCGTTTCGGCCGATGGGCCGCACCGGGACACGCTACAGGGCGAACTGGCGGCGTTCCGAGTGAAAGTCAACCCGAACGCCAACGAGACTTTCGAGGCATGGCGCGAAGCCGACCACGATGACCTCGTGTTGGCGGCGGCGATGGCGGTGTGGCTTGGCGACCACACTGAACCCAAGATGCAGGCGAACCCGGCGTTTCGGTTCACAAGCCGTTGACCGGCGCGGCGGGCGGGGGAGGCCGCGCCTGCTGCGGACTGCTGACACTGTGCTGACACATAAAATCCGGCTGTCAGCAAAGCCGGCGCAAAACCTGGATTTTTCCGTTCGATATCAATGAGAAAGGATGGAGCGGACGACGAGGTTCGAACTCGCGACATTCAGATTGGAAATCTGACGCTCTACCAACTGAGCTACATCCGCGTGGGCGAACATTACCAAACGGCGCCCGCGCCTGCAACGGGCCATGCGGGCCAGCCTGGGTCCATCGATGGGATCAACTGTTCCTGCACCACCAGCCCTTAACCGGCTGTCTCGCGTGCGAGCGTAAGATAAGATCAGTACGCTCATCAGCATGTCCGAACACGGGCGCTTGGCGGATACAGGGTGTTGGGGCATTGGTATCCGATGATGATGGAGCGAGTCGTATCTTTGTTCGCCGGCGCGGGTGGTCTGTCCCGCGGCTTCGCAGACGCTGGCCTACGCCCCATTCTGGCTGTAGAGATCGATCAGGACGCTGTAGCCACGTACCGAGCCAACGTCTCGGAACACGCGGTCCAGGCGGACATCGCCACCGAGGTGGACCGCATCGTGCGCGAGGTCGGGCGCCGCACCGTGGCGCCCGACGTCTGGGCCGTGGTGGGCGGACCGCCTTGCCAAGGGTTCAGTACTGCCGGGGCACGCGACCACGCCGATGCGCGCAACCGTCTGGTGTTCTCCTATCTCGACATCGTGGCCCGCCTCCGTCCCTCCTGGTTCCTGTTTGAGAACGTCGAAGGTATCCTCACCTCTGGCGGCGGAGATGCTGTCGTGGAACTGGCCGCGCGTTTCACCAACCTCGGTTACTCGTTCCGTATTGAAAAGGTGAACTTCGCTGCCTGGGGCGTGCCCCAGGCGCGCAAGCGCGTGTTGGTCGTGGGCAACCGCCACGGCGTGCGCTTCGAACTACCCGAGTCCACGCACGCCTTCCACGGCAAGAAGCACCGCTCCAGCTTCACATGGGGGTGGCCGACCACCACCCTTGGCGACGCCATCGCGGGCTTACCGGCCATCACGGCCCGCTCCCACCGTGAGGCGGTCCACTATGCGTCGCAGGTTCCAGTCTCGGACTACGACGCCCGGATGCGGACCGCACCTCCGGGACCGAGGGGACACGCTTGCGCCAACACGAGCAGGGATGCCGAACGCATCCGGTTGTTGAGGCCCGGTCAGTCGTTGCGCGACCTGCCCGCGGAACTGTGGCCCGAAAGCTTCAGGAGCCGGGCCTTCCGGCGGGTTGCGGATGGGATGCCGACCGAGAAACGCGGTGGTGCCCCGGCAGGGGTGCGTAGGTTGGAGGACGGACATGCGTCCCTCACCATCACCTCGTTCTCGCCGCGGGAACTCGTCCATCCATCTCTCGACCGCACGCTGTCCTTGCGCGAGTGCGCCCGGCTTCAAGGCTTCCCCGACAGCCACGACTTCCATGGCGGCTTCCAGGTGGTGGCCACCCAAATCGGCAACGCATTCCCACCGATCGCTGCCAAGGTGCTGGCCGAGTGGCTGCGGTGTGTGGACGGAACGGCCGGCGGTACCAGCGGCACCAACGGCGCGACGGCGCGGCCGGGTCTGCTCGGCTACCACCTCACCGAAGCGTCCGCGATGTCCCCCGCACTCGCAGAGACGGACCGGCGGCTGCGAGAACTCATCCATGACGGAAAGACCACGATGCCCGCACCGCGCCGACCCAGCACGAAGCAGCAAGGCTTGTTCGGGGGAGAGTACACCCGATTGGGGCCAGAAGAGCGGAAGCTGATCGCTGACGGTCGCACCCTTGGCCCGATTTCGATGTCGGACCGCGAGTTGGGGCGTCTCGTGGCCGTTCTGCTCCGTGACCTCGGGCACCCGGCCCTAGTCCCGGAATGGGCGCGCGACATTCCGGCTGGCAATTACTACGACGTGCCGCTCACTTGGTTCACCCGTGACGAGGCACGACCTTTCGACTTCGGTGGCCTCTTCGTGGCGTGTCAGGCTGCGGTGGACAAGTTCCGGATCATCTTCCGGTGCATCACGAAGCTCCACCGACACCGGCGCAAGTTCGAGGTGATCCTGCGGACCCAGCCGCTGCCCACGATGGAGCAGGTCGCAAGGCGCGGTTTGCTCGAATATGGCACCATGCCGGTCGGGGTCGTGGCCTCGTGGCTCACTTGGAGGAAGTGGGTCTTCGACGTGGACGGCCGGTCTGCCCAGGAGACTGGCTACCTGTTCGAGCCGATCCTCGTGGAGAGCTTGGGAGGTCGCTCCTTCCCTGCAAAAACGTCGCCCGTGAGGCGTGCCGACGACCCGACGAAGGGCCGGCAGGTCGATTGCGTCGTGGAGTTGGGCGATGAGAGGCTCGCTTACGAGTTCAAGGACCGGATCACCATTGCGGCCTCGGGGCAGGGTCGCTTCGCGGAAGAACTCTCGTTCCCGCGCGACTGTCGCGCGTCGGGCCACGTGCCGGTCCTTTTTGTAATGGACCCGACCCCGAACCCGAAGCTCACCCAGATCACGAAAGCTTTCGAGGACGCTGGTGGGAGGGTGTTCCTTGGTGACCAAGTGTGGGAACACCTGGCAGAGCTGTCGGGTCCTGAAATGGCGACCTTCGCGACGCGCTACGTGAAGGATCCCGTTGCGGATGTCGCGATGCGCGAGCGCGAACTCCTTGACCTCGGGATGCGCTACCGTCCGGGTCCAAATGGCGACGTGATCGAAGTCACCATCGGCGAGTACAAGTGGTCGATTCCGAGACCGCCCCGGGAAAAGGCCGTCGCGGTCGAGAACGACGAGGAGCCGGATGAGGCGCTTGACTGAGGGATCAGGAGGCGTTGCTGGGACGCACCGCCGCCTGAGACGCCTGCTCGCCGAAGGCCCGGAGGTCACGGCCGCCACCCGCGCGGTCATGCTCGCCAACCGCGGCAAGGACACCGCGCCGGAAATGGCGGTACGACGCGCGTTGCGCGCGGTCGGTCTGCGCTACCGTCTCCACGTACGCAACTTGCCAGGACGGCCGGACGTGGTTTTGGCCTCCCGGCGGGCGGTGGTCGAGGTACGCGGCTGCTTCTGGCACGGGCACGACTGCCAGCACGGTCGAGTGCCAAAGACCAGATCGGAGTTCTGGGCGAGCAAAGTCCTGTCGAACCGCGACCGCGATGCACGCAACGAGGCGGCGCTGCGGGAGCTTGGCTGGCACGTCGTGGTGGTATGGGAGTGCGAGGTGAGATGTGGTGCCGCGCCCTTCGTGGCAAGCCGGGTGGCCGCCATGCCAAGGCAGGGACGCTTGCGGTTCTGCAAGAGCCCAAGTGCAGCGTGACTCTACCGGATCAGCACGTAGTTGATGGTCAGCGGGATGGTGATGGTCCGGTCGGTGTTCTCGGCCGGCAACGGCCGCAACTGCGCGTTGCGCCAGGTGCCGACCGCGGCCATGTCGAGCCATGGCGAGCCGGACCGGCGCTCGATCTCGACCGATTCGACCCGGCCCAGGCGGTTCACCACGATCTGGAGTTCCACCGTCCCGTCCTCGCCGTTTTGCCGGGCCTGCTCCGGGTAGTAGCGGTGCTGGCGCCAATAGACCGCCAAGCCCTGCGCCCAGTCCGCGCCGATGTTGGCCGCCCGGATGTCGAAGAACGCCTCGCTCTTGTTCGGCCCGAGCTTCGGCGCGCCCAGGGAGAAGTCGATGG
>CAXUIQ010000223.1:309-6823 GCA_964250815.1 uncultured Acetobacteraceae bacterium | reverse complement strand
CCAGGATGGTGACGCCGACGGCGGCGATGTTGATGTTGGCGATCTGGTCGGCGGTGAGGTGGAACTCGCCCTTGATCACCGGCATCAGCGGCGACACGGCGAACCAGGCGAAGAAGCAGACGAAGAACGCCATCCAGCTCAGGTGGAAGGCGCGCATCTGCGGCGTCGTGAAGCTGAAGAGGTCGATCCTCGTGGCTTTCTGGGAAGTCATGGATGCTGTTCCGGTTGGAAACGTGGGGAAAGGGGACGCTGCGGCGATCCTGGCGGCAGCCCCGGCCATTGCCGGGGCGGCGGTCATCGGCCTAGGAGCAGGTCACGCGCGGGCGGCGTCAGGCCGCGGCGCCGAGCGCCAACGGCACGTGGCTGGACTGCAGCGCCTCGGCGTTGCCGGACACCGCCGAGGCGCTTGACGCGGGCGCCGCGCGGTTGCGCGCCACCGCTTCGGAGTTCACAGCCAGCGTCCGGGCGTTCGCACCCAGGCGATCCTTGTTGCCACCGAGCAGCGCGTGGTTGGACGCGAGCCGCGGGGCGTTCGCCGAAAGCATCCTGTGATGACCGGCGAGGGTGCTGCTGTTGCCCGCCACCATGTCTTGGTTGGCGTCCCGCAACCCGTGATGGCTTTCCAGCGTCGTCGCGTTGGATTGCAGCAGGACGTTGTTCTTGATCAGCAAGGCGTTGTTGGTCTCGATCGTCGTCGTATCGGTCAAGATGACCTCCAAGGGCTGCTCCGGACAGGCCGGGAGCGGGAGGCACAAGCTGGCCACAACACTGTGGACATGACGCGCAGTGCGTTCGCGTTGGTCGTGACACGTCGATGTGTCGGCTTTCTGGTATGCACGCAGCGTGCCAAACCTCGCAGGCTGGTGCGGAACTTGCGTCAAGGCGGGCGGGCTTGAGCTGGAGAACCTCCCGAACATGACGTCCGCGTTGGTGTCCCTGAGCGCCGCGCCCAGCGCGCCGCCGCTGTCCGACGACCTGGATGCCGTCGGGATCAAGGTGCTGCACTGCGAGAACTGCTCAACATTGCTGCACGATGTGGTCAGAACCTCGCCCGATCTGGTCGTCATCTACGAGGAACACCCGGAGTCTGCCCTTTTTTCGAGCACGGCCGCGGTAAATGCCGCGGCGCCCCGGCCGGTGATCGTGTTCACCACCGACCCGGACGCGGAGAAGATCGCGCTCGCGACCCGATCCTGCGTCCACGCCTACATCGTCAATGGCTACAGCCAGAGCCGGCTGCGCTCGGTGATCCACCTGGCCCAGGCCCGTTTCCGCCAAGACCAGCTCATCCGCAAGGAGCTGAGCGAGGTGAACCAGCGCTTCGCCGAGCGGAAGCTGGTGGACCGCGCCAAGGGCATCCTGATGGGTGCGCGCCAGTTGCGCGAGGAGGAGGCGTTCCGGGCCTTGCGCAGCATGGCGATGCAGACGAAGCAGCGCATCGGCCAGGTGTCGCAGCGGGTCATCGACTCCGCCCGTTACGCGGAGGCGGTCAACCGCGCGGGCCAGCTCCGCATGCTGTCGCAGCGCCTGGTGAAGCTCTACGCGCTGGCCTGCGCAGGCGTCCGGACGGAGGAAACGCGGGGGCTGTTCGCGGACTCGCTCGGCCACGTGGACGGCAACCTGGACATCCTGGGGCGCAGCCTGTCCAAGCCGACCTTCGGCGACCTGCTCGACGCCGTGCTGGCCCCGTGGGCGCAGTTGCGCCAGGCCCTCGAAACGGCGCCGCGCGTCGTCCGCTTGGCGGAGGTGGACCGGTTGGCGGAGCAGGTGCTGCTGCGGGCCGAGCAGTTGACGGCCAACCTGGAGATTGCCGGGTTCGCGGCGGCGCTGCGCGTCATCAACGTCGCCGGGCGGCAGCGCATGCTGTCCCAGCGTGTCGCCAAGGCGGCGCTGATGGGCGCCTTACTTGGCGGCGCCGCGGGCAGCGCCGCGCGGGCCAGCCTCCGTGCGGCAACGGCCGAGTTGGTCGAAGGCTTCGGGTACCTGGAAACCTTGCCGTTGAGCAACGCCGAGATCGGGCGGGAGGTCGGCCAGGCGGCCCAGGCCTGGGCAAGCCTCCAGGCCGTGCTTCCGGAAGCCGGCGCCGCGGCGGGCCAGGACGGCATCGCCGTGTTCAGCGAAACCCTGCTCGCCAGCATCGACCGCCTCACGGAACACCTCGAACGCGGAATGCAGGCGATGGTCCGCTGACGGGCACTCCGGCCCGTGGCATCAAGGCAGGGGCGTCAAGGCACCCGCGCCATCCGTTCGGACAGCAGGCCGAAGAAGCCGTCGGCGTCCGCCCGGTTGAGCCAGGTGGCATTGGCCGGGCGGCCCGTGACGCCGGACCAGTCGGCCACGGTCATGCCCAGCGTCAGCGGGCTTGCGGTCTCCACCGCCACGTTGATGGACCGCCCGGCGAACAGGCCCGGCCGCAGCAAATGCGCGACCACGCAGGGGTCGTGCAGCGGGTCGCCCAGCCCCCCGTGCAGCGCCGCGCCGTCGGCGCCGGAGAACAGGGCCGCGACCGCCCGCGCCGCAGCCGTGCCGACCTGCCGCAGCCGGGCGAGCCGCGCATCGGTGAGCCGGACCTGGTGGGTAAGGTCGAGCGGCAGCAGCGTCAGCGGGATGCCGCTGTCCAGCACCACCCGCGCCGCGTCCGGGTCGGCATGGACGTTGTACTCTGCGGCTGGCGTGACATTGCCGCCCTCGCTGCGCGCGCCGGCCATCCACACCACCTCGGCGATGCGCGGGCCGATGTCGGGCGCCTTGACCAGCGCCACCGCCAGGTTGGTCGCGGGGCCGAGCAGGCACAGGGTGATCTCGTCCGGCGCCCCGGCGCGCAACGCGCCGATCAGGTAATCCACCCCATGCTCCGGCCGCAGCGGGGCCTGCGGCTCCGGCAAGTCGAGGCCGTGCAGGCCGGTGCCGCCGTGCACGTGCTCGGCGGGGCGGGGCGGGCGCACCAGCGGGCGGGCGCCCCCGGCGTGGCCCGGGATGTCCGGGCGCCCGCCCCGCGGCGGCAGGCGGCGCGCGTTGCTTTCCGTGCGGGCGAGCGGCACGTTCCCGGCCACCGCGACCACCCCGAGCAGCTCAAGCTCCTCCGGCGCCGCCAAGGCCAGCAGGATGGCCACGGCGTCGTCCCGCCCGGGATCGGTGTCGATGATGACCTTGCGGGGCATGTGCTACGCCCCGCGCAGGCGGCGGGCGGCCAGCGCCACGCAGGCTTCGAACACCTCCAGCGAGTCGAACGTCCGGTCCCGCCCGTCCTGCGGCAGGACGACGGGATGGCCGCCGCCTTGCACCGCGGCACCCTGGATCATCAGGTTGTCCGGCAGGCCGAAGCCCTCGACGCTCAGGCCGGGCAACGGATCGGGCTGGGCCGCGACCTGCTGGCGGCAGCGCTCGGCGAAGGGGGTGGCGCTGTTGGAATAGCCGAACACCGGGCGTCCGCGTCCGAGGAACCAGCCGACCTCGACCAGCGTGCCGCTGTCGGCGGACGCGCCGCGGAACGGCGTGAGGTTGGCGATCACCGCGCTGCAAGCCTCCATCATCGCGATGTCCTTGCGGTAGATGGTGGTCCAGGCCTCCTCCCGGCCCATGGCCTGCAAGCTGGCCACGTCCTCGTTCAGCGGCGCCAGGCCCTCGATGCCGTGGCGCGCGCAGATCTCGACCTTGCGCCGGGCATGGCCGAGGGCGTCGGGCAGGAACACATCCGGGCCGGCGAGGTAGGCTTTCGTCACCATGGGGCAAGCGTCCTATGCAGTTCCGCGGCACCGCCGATGCCAGGGCGGCATGGGCCAGGGCGGCATAGGAGCGTGTCCGGCTGCGATTCCGCAACCCGTTGCGCACTTCCCCGGCCGGAACCGGGGCGGAACGCCGGGACGCTCCCCCGTCAGTCCCGCGGCGCGCCCTCCTGCCGCATCGGATCGGCCTTGGCGAAAGCTTCCATCGCCTCGCACCGCGCCGCGATGCGGTCGATCGTCGGGACGCCCGCGACCTCGATCTTGAAGACGCGGGTCACGACGACGATGCTCATGAGCACGATGTCGGCCATCGTCACCGCGTCGCCGTAACAGAAGGCTCCGGTCCGGCCGTCCGACGCAAGCCGCTGCTCCACGGCGCGCAGCCCGGTCGAGAACCAGTGGACCTGCCACGCGCGCCAGGCGGCGTCGTCGAAGCCCTGCTCCGTGAGGTAGCGCCTCACCCGCGGCACGACCAGCGGGTGGGTGTCGGCCGCCAGCATCGCTGCGACCGAACGCACCCAGGCGCGCCCTTGCGGGTCGGACGGCAGCAAAGGCGGGTTCGGCGCGATCTCGTCCAGGTATTCAAGGATCGCCGAGGACTGGGTGAGCGGCGGTAGGCCCGCTTCGACCAAGGCGGGGATGGCGCCGAGCGGGTTGATCTTGAGGAACGCTTCGCTGCGAGCCTCCCCGGCATCGACATCGACGATGCGCTCCTGCACGGGCAGCCCCTTGAGGTTGAAGGCCACGCGCACGCGATAGGTCGCCGAGGTGCGCCAGAAGGCATAAAGCTCGAAACGTGGCTGGTCGGCCATGGCAGTCTCCGGGTTGAAGCGGGCAAGTCACCCGATGGTTGGGTATGCCACGAAGGATGCCGTGCATTGGCATAACATTTGCTGGCATCGCGCCGTGCGGCCGCGGACACATGGCGGCCTGTCAACGACGCGCGGAGAGGCACGATGTCATCGAACAGCCGGGAAGTCCCGACCCTTCTCATCACCGGCGCCCATCCGAAGCTCTACAACCACGACCTCGCGCCGACCGCGCCCGAGGGCCGCACCTGGGGCGTGTTCAGCCTGTTCGCCATGTGGATGTCCGACGTCCACTCGGTGGGCGGCTACACCTTTGCGGCCAGCCTGTTCTTCCTGGGCCTCACGGGCTGGCAGGTGCTCATCTCCATGCTGGCCGGCATCACCGCCGTTTACTTCCTGATGAACCTGATCGGCCGCCCGTCGCTGCGCTACGGCATCCCGTTCCCGGTGGTCGCCCGCATCTCCTTCGGCGTGATGGGCGCCAACCTCGCGGCCATCGTGCGGGGCGTGGTGGGGATCGTCTGGTACGGCGTGCAGACCTACTTCGCGTCCAAGGCCGTCCAGGTCCTGGCCGTCACCCTGGCGCCCTCTGCGGCCGGGCTGACCCACAACAGCATCCTCGGCCTGTCCACGCTGGCCTGGCTCAGCTTCCTGTTCATGTGGGGCTTCCAGCTCGTCATCTTCATGAGCGGCATGGAGCGCATCCGCCGCTTCATCGACTTCTGCGGACCCGTCGTGTACGTCGTCATGTTCGCCATGGCGGTCTGGATCCTGTCGCAGAGCGGGTTCTCCAGCCTTGAGCTGCAGCTCAGCCCGCCGGCGGCAAGCAATGCCGCAACCGTCGGCGTGATGGCGAATGCCGCCATGCTGATCGTCGCCTACTTCTCCGCCCTGCTGCTCAACTTCGGCGACTTCGCTCGGTTCGGCCGGAACGAGGCCGCGATGAAGATGGGCAACTTCCTCGGCCTGCCGGTCAACTTCCTGGTGTTCTCGATCATCACCGTGATCGTCACGGCGGGGACCCTCAAGGTGTTCGGCCAGGCGATCATGGACCCGGTGCTGATCGTCGAGAAGATCGGCAACCCGGTGGTCGTCGTCATCGGCTCGATCACCTTCATCGTGGCGACCATGGGCATCAACATCGTCGCCAACTTCGTCTCGCCGGCTTACGACATCTCGAACCTCAACCCGGAGCGCATCAACTTCAAGATGGGCGGGCTGATCACCTCCATCCTGTCCGTGCTGGTGTGCCCCTGGCTGTTCGTCGCCAGCCCCTCGGCCATCACGCTGTTCGTCAGCATCTTCGGTTCCGTGCTCGGGCCGATGTTCGGCATCATGATCGCCGACTACTATCTCGTGAAGCGCCAGGTCGTCGCCGTGGAGGATCTCTACACGATGTCGCCGCAAGGGGCATTCAACTACGACGGCGGCTGGAACCGCAAGGCGCTGATCGCGCTGGCGGTCTCCGGCGCCTTGTCGATCGGGCTGTCGCTGCTCGGCGCCTACGGGGCGATGTTCAACGTGGGCGACTGGGGATGGCTGATCGGCGCAAGCGTGGGCGCGCTCGTCTATCGCGGCCTGTCCGGCCAAGCGGCCGCGGTTGCCCCACTGCCGGCAGGAGAGTGATCCCGGCCGGGGGACTGCCCCGCGCCGCCCGTCGCGGCGGCCCCGTCTCCGGTCCCGGCTGTCCCCAAGTTGCGCTTTGCAACAGCGTCGGACTATGTTCCGGGACAACAAAGCAAAGCCTGGGAAACGCCATGATCCATCCGATGACCCTTGCGGCCTGCGCCGCGCTCGCCGTCCTTTCCATCCAGGCCGCCGCCGCGGTCGAGGTGACCGAGACCGTGACGACGGCCGCGGCGCCCGCCAAGGT
The DNA here is from genome assembly GCA_964250815.1 of uncultured Acetobacteraceae bacterium. Taxonomy (GTDB): domain Bacteria; phylum Pseudomonadota; class Alphaproteobacteria; order Acetobacterales; family Acetobacteraceae; genus CAHJXG01. Next base: position 416 of record CAXUIQ010000223.1, on the reverse strand, counting down.
CTGGGGCATGATCGGCAAGTTCGACGCCATCGCCTCCTGGCTGCCCGGCGCCGAAAGCAGCCCGGCCGACAAGGGCGGCGACGTCGGCTCGGTGCGGGTCATCACGC
>CAXUIQ010000223.1:0-299 GCA_964250815.1 uncultured Acetobacteraceae bacterium | reverse complement strand
CGCCCCGCCGGGGGGGGGGGGGGGGGGGGGGGGGGCCCCCCCCCCCCCCCGCCCCCCCCCCCCCCCGACCGTCACCGAGCGGCTGACGGCAAGCACGGGCCAGAGCTACAGCTACGCCATCCTCAAGGTGGACCCCAAGGTTCTCCCGGTCATGGACTACACCTCGACCATCGGCGTGGCTCCGGCGGGAAGCGGGTCCACAATTATCTGGCATGGCAGCTTCCAGCCGGCGGGCGGCGCGGACGCCGCGGCGGCGGCCAAGGCGATGAGCGGCGTGTACCGCGCCGGCTTGGCCAACA
>CAXUIQ010000222.1:2489-6838 GCA_964250815.1 uncultured Acetobacteraceae bacterium | reverse complement strand
ACCCACGTCTTCATCCAAGGCGCCGCCGGCGGCGCCTTGGATGAAGACGTGGGTGGGCGGCGGACCCGGCCATTGGTCCAACGCCTCCTCCGCCATCACGCGGCAAGCCTGCATGACGTCGCGCGGGATCTCGGTGTCGCCGGGCCGGGACGTGCCGGACACGACGAGCCAGCCCTGCCGGCCGGCCTCGTCCGCCGCGGCGCGCACCGCGTCGTCCTCCGTGCCGGGCACGACGTGAACCGTGGCGCCATGGCGGGCGATGGCGTCGATGCGCCGCTGGCTCACGCCTTCATGCACGAACACGGCGCAGGCTGCGCCGAAGCGCTGCGCACCCCAGGCGACGCCGCGGCCGTGGTTGCCGTCAGTGGCGCAGGCGACGGTGATCCCCCGCGTTTCCGCTTCGTAGCTCCTGGCGAACAGGTCCGCCGTCGCGGCCGACCGCGCCGCGCCGCGTCGGGCGAGTTCCGCGGACAGCACGCCGGCCACGGCATAGGCGGCGGCGAGCGCCTCCACGCTGCCAAGGCCGAAGCGCCCCGGTTCGTCCTTGACATGGAGCGCCGCGATCCCGGCCTCTCCCGCGATGACGGGCAGCGCATGAAGCGGGGTGGGGGCAAAGCCCGGCCAGGCCGAGATGTCCGCCCGCGCCCGCCGGAACCCGCCGTTGGGCAGCACCACGATCCCCGGGGCGCCCCGGCGCGGGTTCGGCAGGCAGCGGAGCGGCAAGGTGTCGGCCATGCCGGCACAATTGCGCGGTCGGCGGGCGGCGGCTAGTGCTCGGCTGACCAAATAAAGGGGGAACGCCATGCACATCACGATCCTGGGCGGCGCCGGGTTCCTGGGCCGCAAGCTGGCCGACCGGCTGGCGGCGGAGGGCACGCTGGGCGGGCGCCCCGTCAGCAGCCTGACCCTGTTCGACCTGGCCGCCCCTTCCCCGCCCGCCGGCGCCGCCTTCCCGGTGCACAGCCTGGCCGGCGACCTCGCCGAGTTGCCCGCGGCGGCGATCCCGCCCGGCACGGAGGTGGTGTTCCACTTGGCCGCCGTGGTGAGCGCCGCGGCGGAGGCGGATTACGAGCTGGGCCGCCGGGTCAACGTGCGCGGCACGGATGCGGTGATCGACGCCTGCCGACGCCTGACCATGCCGACCCGCGTGGTGTTCACCAGCTCGGTCGCGAGCTTCAGCGGCGGGCAGGGAGCGGTGCTCGCCGACGACGCGCGGCAGGTGCCGGCCAACAGCTACGGCGCGCAGAAGGCGGCGGCCGAGCTGTTCCTCGCCGACGCCAGCCGCCGGGGGATGCTCGACGCCGTGCTGATCCGGCTGCCCACGGTGGTGGTGCGCCCGGGCCGGCCCAACAAGGCCGCCAGCAGCTTCGTCAGCAGCATCCTGCGCGAGCCGCTGCTCGGCTTGCCGGCCATCCTGCCGGTGCCCGACGACTTCGCGGTGTGGATTTGCAGCCCCCGCCGCGCCGTCGAATGGCTGCTGCACGCGGCGGCGATGGACACGGGCGTGATGGGCCTCGACCGCGGCGTCAACCCGCCGGGCATGAGCGCCACGGTGGGCCAGATGCTGGAAGCCCTGGACAGCGTGCGGCCCGGCGCCTCCGCCCTGGTGGAGCGCCGCCCCGACCCGGCGGTCGCCGCGATCGTCGGCGGCTGGCCCGCAGCGTTCGCCCCGGTCCGCGCCCCTGCCCTGGGCTTCGCCGCGCAGGAAAGCCTAGCCGAGCTGGTCCAGGCCTTCGTGGATGACGACCTGGAAAACACACGTCTCGAACGAAATGCAGGGTGATTGTCGAAACGATACAAGGGAACGGGTTTTTAGGGTCCGGCCTGGTTGAAGCTTCGGCAATGCGGTCGCAGTAATGGGTAGGCCTCGCCCGGCTCGGGAAGGCTCCCGCACCTCCGTTCCGTTTGGCCCTCCGCAATGTCCCCTCACCCCAGCAGCACAAGCCTTGCCGGTTCAAACGCCGCGGCGGGCCTGCGCGCCCGGCGGGAGCGGCGGCCGATCGCCGACGCGGTGGCGCACGTCCCGCAAACGCTCCGCGCCCTGGTCCGGGCGGACGAGATCTGGCTGGTGGTGCTTTCGGCCTTCGTCGGGCTGGGCGCCGGGCTGGCCGTGGTCGCGATGGAAACGTTTGCGCAGGCCATGCACCGGGTGCTGTACAACCTGGGGCGCGGCGAATTCCTGTCCGCTATGCCGGCCATCGAGCCGCTGCGCGCCCTGCTGGTGCCGAGCCTCGGCGGGCTGGTCCTGGGCGCGGCCGGCTTGGCGCTGGCCCGCTGGCTGCCGCGCCGCACCATCGACCCCATCGAGGCCAACGCGCTGTACGGGGGCCGGATGTCGCTGGTGGACAGCATCGTCGTGGTGGGCCAGACCGTGTGGTCGAACGGCGTCGGCGCGTCGGTCGGGCTTGAGGCCGGCTTCGCGCAGATCGGCTCGGCCATCGCGTCCTGGCTGGGCCGGGCGTTCCGGGTGCGGCGGACCGACCTGCGGCTGCTGGTGGGCTGCGGCGCCGCCGGCGCCATCGCCGCCGCGTTTAACGCGCCCTTGGCCGGCTCCTTCTATGCGTTCGAGCTGGTGATCGGCACCTATTCGCTCACCACGCTGGCGCCCGTGGTGATGTCGGCGATCTCGGCCGTGTCCGTCATGCGCATCCTGCTCGGCACGGGCGTCGGCTTCGACATCCGGGTGCCCACGGTGATCGAGGCGGTGGACTACGTGCCGATCCTGGCGCTTGGCATGCTGTGCGCGCTGGGCGGCGTCGCCCTGATGCGCTGCGTCACGCTGGTCGAAGGGCTGTTCCGGCGCAGCCGCATGCCGGGCTGGACGCGCCCGGCGGTGGGCGGCCTCGTGGTGGGCGCCATGGCGCTCCTGTCGCCTGCGGTGCTGTCGTCCGGCCATTCGGCGCTGCGGGTCGCGCTCGATGCGCCGTACAGCCTGCAGCAGATCGGGCTGCTGATCCTGCTCAAGGCGCTGGCCTCGTCCATCAGCATCGGCTCCGGGTTCCGCGGGGGGCTGTTCTTCGCGTCCTTGTTCCTGGGCGCCTTGGTGGGCAAGCTGTTCGCCGGCGTGCTGGCCTTGGTGACGGCGGTGCAGGCGCTGCCGGCGGTGATCTGCGCGCTGGTGGGCATGAGCGCGCTGGCTGTGGCCGTGGTCGGCGGGCCGCTCACCATGGCGTTCCTGGCGTTGGAAAGCACGGGGTCGCTGCCCATGACCATCGCCGTGCTGGCGGCGAGCGTGGTGTCCGCCATCACCGTGCGCCGCACCTTCGGCTACAGCTTCGCGACCTGGCGCTTCCACCTGCGGGGCGAGGCGATCCGCAGCGCCGTCGATATCGGCTGGATGCGCAGCCTGACCGTGGGGCGGATGATGCGGCGCGAATACCGCCGGGTGCCGATCGACATGACGTTGGCCGCGTTCCGGCGGGAGTTCGTGCTGGGTGCGGTGGCCCGCGTGGTCGCGGTGGATGCATCCGACCGCTATGCCGGCATCCTCGCGACCTCCGAAGGCCATGCGGCGCCGGAAACGGCGACCAAGCTGTCCGACGTGGTGCACCACCGCAAGACCGTGCTGCTGCCGCAGATGACGATCAAGGAAGCGGTGCAGATGTTCGAAACGGCGGAAAGCGACGAGTTGGCCGTGGTGGACAGCGCCGAGAACATGCGGGTGATCGGCGTGCTGACCGAGCAGTACGCGCTGCGCCGCTACAGCGAGGAACTGGAGAAGCGGCGGCGCGAGTTGTCCGGGGAATAGGCCCGGCCGCCGAGTCTCAGGCGATGCGGCCGTGGCAGTGCTTGTACTTCTTGCCCGACCCGCAGGGACACGGCGCGTTGCGCGGCGTGTCACGCCAGGTCGCGGGGTCGGCCGGGTCGATGAGCGCCGCAGCTTGCCCGCTCAGACCCACCCGCGGACGCTCCGCTTCCAGCACGTCCCCGCCGGCATATGGCGCGCTGGCCGCTGGGTCGGAGTACTGCAGCGGCTGCCGCAACGCCGGCGGGACCAACGGCTCCGGCGCGGCTTCCGGCCCCAGTTCCACCCGGGCCAGCATGGCCGTCACCCGCTCCTTGAGCTCGTCCAGCATGGCGTTGAACAGGCCGAACGCCTCGCTCTTGTACTCGTTGAGCGGGTCCCGCTGCCCGTAGGCGCGCAGGCCGATGCCCTGGCGCAGGTGGTCGAGCGCCAAGAGGTGCTCCTTCCACACGGCGTCTAAAGTTTGCAGAAGGAGGCTCTTCTCGACGTAGCGCATCAGTTCCGGGCCAAGGTTCGCAGCCTTCGCCGCCATGTGCGCGTCCGCCGCCGCCTCGATCCGCTCTCGGATGCCGGTCTCGTCGATGCCCTCCTCCCGCCCCCATTC
>CAXUIQ010000222.1:0-2479 GCA_964250815.1 uncultured Acetobacteraceae bacterium | reverse complement strand
CCCCCATTCGGCCACCGGCAGGTCGAGGCCCAGCACCCGCCGCAGGTCGTCCGCGAGAGCGTCGGTTTCCCATTGCTCAGCGTAGGCCTTCTCCGGGATGCGCCGGGCGACGAGGTTGGCGACGACCTCCGCCCGCATCTCCGCCACCGTTTCCGACACGTCCTCCGCGCGCATGAACTCGCGGCGCTGCGCATACACCTCACGCCGCTGGTTGTTCATCACGTCATCGTATTTCAGCACGTTCTTGCGGGTGTCGAAGTTGCGCGCCTCCACCTTCTTCTGCGCCTTTTCCAGCGCCTTGTTGATCCAGGGATGCACGATGGCCTCGCCGGGCTTCAGGCCGAGCTTCTGCAGCATGCCGCCCATGCGGTCGGACCCGAAAATGCGCATCAGGTCGTCTTCCAGGCTCAGGAAGAACCGGCTGGCGCCCGGGTCGCCCTGGCGGCCGGAGCGTCCACGCAACTGGTTGTCGATGCGCCGGCTCTCGTGCCGCTCCGTACCGATCACCAGGAGGCCGCCCGACGCCTTGACCGCCTCATGGTTGGCGGCGACCTCCTCCCGTATCCTAGCCTCGATGGCCGCGTGCGTTTCTGGATCGGCGTCGCCCGCCTCCAGCTTGGTGCGCATCTCGACGTTGCCGCCGAGCTTGATGTCGGTGCCGCGCCCGGCCATGTTGGTGGCGATGGTGATAGCGCCGGGCGCGCCGGCCTGGGCGACGATGGTGGCTTCCTGCTCATGGAAGCGCGCGTTCAGCACGGCGTGCGGCACCATCTTGCGGGTCAGGATCTCGCTGATGACTTCGCTCTTCTCGATGCTGGTCGTGCCGACCAGGACCGGCTGGCCGCGTCCGCGCGCGTCCTCGATCAACGCCGCGACCGCATCATATTTCTCGGCAGCCGAGCGGTACACCTCGTCGTCGGCGTCCTTGCGCTGGACCGGCACGTTGGTCGGGATTTCGAGTACGTCCAGCTTGTAGATCTCGGCGAACTCGTCCGCTTCCGTCATCGCCGTGCCGGTCATGCCGGCGAGCTTGGGATACAGGCGGAAATAGTTCTGGAAGGTGATGCTGGCGAGCGTCTGGTTCTCCGGCTGCACCGTGACGCCTTCCTTGGCCTCCAGCGCCTGGTGCAAACCCTCGGAATACCGGCGGCCCTCCATCATGCGCCCGGTGAACTCGTCGATCAGCACCACCTTGTCGTCGCGCACGATGTAGTCCACGTCGCGGGCGAACAGCGTGTTGGCGCGCAGGCTCTGCTGGACGTGGTGGATCACCGACACGTTGAAGATGTCGTACAGGTTGCCTTCGGTGACGATCCCCGCGTCGCGCAGCATCTGCTCCACGCGCTCCGACCCGTCCTCCGTCAGGGTGACGGTCTTGAACTTCTCATCCTTGTCGTAGGTGGACGGGTCCTTGACCAACTCGCGCACGACCAGGTTGACGGTCCGGTACAGGTCGCTGCTGTCCTCCGCCGGGCCGGAGATGATGAGCGGCGTGCGCGCCTCGTCGATCAGGATGCTGTCCACCTCGTCCACGATGGCGTAGGCGAAGTCGCGCTGCGCCATGTCGTCCAGGCGGTACTTCATGTTGTCGCGCAGGTAGTCGAAGCCGAACTCGTTGTTCGTTCCATACGTGATGTCGGCGGCGTAGGCGGCCCGGCGCTCGTTGTCGTCCAGCCCATGCACGATCACGCCCGTGCTGAGGCCTAGGAAGCCATAGACCCGGCCCATCCACTCGCTGTCGCGACGCGCCAGGTAGTCGTTCACCGTGACCACGTGGACGCCCTTGCCGGCCAGAGCGTTTAGGTAAACCGGCAGCGTCGCCACCAGCGTCTTGCCCTCGCCGGTCTTCATCTCCGCGATCTTGCCGTCGTGCAGCACCATGCCGCCGATGAGCTGCACGTCGAAGTGCCGCTGGCCCAGGACGCGCTTTGCGGCTTCCCGCACGGCGGCGTAGGCTTCCGGCAGCAGGTCGTCGAGGGTGGCGCCGCCGTGCAGCCGCTCGCGGAACTCGGCGGTCTTGGCCCTGAGCGCCTCGTCCGACAGCGCAGCCATCGCCGGCTCGTGCGCGTTGATCTGCGGCACCCGGCGCTGGTAGGCTTTGAGCGAGCGGTCGTTGGCGGAACCGAAGACGGCCCGGGCAATGCTGGCGAACATGGTAGGCCCCTCGGGTGGCACGGCCGGATCAGAGGGGCCGGGCACGATTGGGTTTCAGGCAAGGCTCAGATAGGACCCGGGCCGGCCAGGGTCAACGATGCCGGGGCCGAACCGTTGCATGGCCGCCGCCGTGCGCGCCTTGTGGCACCCCGGCGCTTGGGGCATTGTCCGCCCGTCCGAATGCCCATCGAGGTTTTCCATGCGCCGTCCGAGCCTGTATGCCACCGCCGCCGCCCTCGTGCTGAGCACCGCAGGCCTCGCGCTCGCACAGGCGCCCAGGCCTCCGTCCGCGGCGGCCCCGGCTCCCGCGCGCCCGGCGCCAGGG
>CAXUIQ010000221.1:0-6840 GCA_964250815.1 uncultured Acetobacteraceae bacterium | reverse complement strand
GTCAACGATCGTTTCAAAGTCCTTGGCGTGGTCCGGCGTTCCCGCAGGGCCAGCGTCGGGCCACCATTGCAGGGCGGTTCCACGGACCGCCTGGCGCCACGGCTTGGCGTCCGGCGCGCTACCCCCGCTGAACGCCACCTCGGCGCATCCGGCCAGCAGGCCGGCTGCCATCCTGCCCAGGCGGGACGCCTCGTCGATGCCGTCGAGCAAGATCGCGGCCTTGACGCCGCTGGCCTCGGTGCGGAGGGCGCCGGGCTGGCTGCGGGCTGCGTCCGGTCGCGAGGAGACCTGGACCGTCCCCGCCATGGCGGTCAGGCCGCCTGGTTCGAGAGCCGCAACGCGCGGGCGCGGACCGCCTTGGCGAAGCGGACCCACGCCGGCACGGTCTTCTCCCAGGACCGCTCCCAGAAATGCACGCCGTATGTGTCGGGGGTGATGCAGGAGCTGTGGAACTCCGCGCCGAATGGGTAAGGGAAGAAGTATTCCTTCGGACAGATGAAGATGTCCTTCACGGTGCTGCCGGAAGGCGAATACGACTGCAACCCTTGTTCGATCAGCAGCCGCGTGATGAGCTTCGGCCCGAATGCCGTCGGACGTTCGAGGTTGCCGGGCATCGTCCGGATGCTGAGCAGGCTCGCCAGCGCATGCTCGATGAACCAGTGCCCTTTTTCTGCGCCGATGACCCCGTTCGCCACCCAGTCCTTTGAAGGCTGCTCGTCCTGGAATCCAAAGAAGCACCGATGATGGAGCAGCGGGTCCAAGCGACGGTGGAGCTGGATGTCCGTATCGAGATAGATGCCGCCATGCCGGAGGATGGCGACCAGGCGGGCGATGTCTGCAACCTTCGCCCATTTCCGCTGGTCGTATGCTTGGTTGAGAAGCGGCAGGGAGAAATCTATGTTGCTCTCGTTCCAAAGCGTGAGTTCGTAGTCAGGGTTCGTTTCTTGCCAACTGGCGATGTAGGCCCGTTGCGCCTCAGGCAGCGCACCGCCGACCCAGACGTAATGGATGTGCTTGGGGATCATGGCCGTTTGCCTTCAAATCAAGAACTAAATGCCGGAATGGCCCCACGCACGATCGTGAGGATGCGCGCGAGGTGGCCTGGCAGGAACAGGCTTTCCAGCACCGCGGCATAGACGACCGACCCGGCCGCGACCTCGGCCGCTATGGACCAGAAGCTGACCGGAAGGGCAGACCTGACGAGCAGCACCGCGCAGGCCATCACCGCGGCCGAAAGCGCGATCCGCGCGATCTTGAAGAGAAGTTGCTGCACATCCAAGCCGAACGTCTGCCGCAACGCGACCAAGGTGATGGGCACCATGGCCGCGGAAAGCGCCGACCAGGCGAACCCAACCGCGACGATGCCGAAATGGGCTGCAACCGGGAACGCCAGGCAATAAAGACCGAGCTGCCGGAACGCGATCCTGGCGAAGCCGTCAGGACGGCCAAGCGCCGAAAGCGCCTGCCCAGCGAATGCCCAAAGCGGCAAAGTCAGGCAGGCAAGGCACATGGCTTGCAGCACCGGCACGGCATTGTGCCATTGGTCGCCGAACACCATCGGCATTAGGTTCCGCGCAACAAGCCCAAGCCCGGCGACCGCGGGAACCCAGACCGTGCTGACGATGACCACCATGTCGATATAGGCCGCGCCGAACTTGGCCCGGTTGTCGGCGATCCGGCTGAGCACCGGCATCATCACGAGCTGCAGCGGCGTCATGGTCACGATGATCACCGAACGAATGACGCGCAACGCCAGCGCGTAGTACCCCACCGCCGAGACATCCAGGCTCAAGCCGATCAGGATGCTGCCGAAGTCGTCGATGCAGGACGTGATGATGCTGGCGGCCATGAAGTGCTTGCTGAAGCTGAGCAGGTCGCGGAAGGCCGGCACCGAGAACACCCATTTGGGACGCCAGTCGCTCGCTTGCCACATCACCAGGACGATCACGACGGTTTGGACGAACGTCGAGGCGACCAAGGCCCAAACGCCCCAGCCATTCAGCGCAAGCGTCAAGCCGACCAAGCCGCCCACCACGTAGCCGGAGATGGTCCGGATCGCGAAAACGCGGAGGTCAAGGCTGCGCCGGGCCAGCGCCGAATGCACGCTGACCATGGCCCGGGGAATGCAGATCAGGGAAAGGCACGCCGTGACCGGCCGGAACATCCGTTCGGCGAACAGGACCGGTCCCAGCAGGGCAATCACCTGAAGCACGACGATCATCCCTGCCGCGAGCAGCATGTTGGTCCAGAACACCGTTGAAGCGTAGCTCTCGTCCGGCTGCTCGGCTTGGATCAGTGCGTCGCCGAAACCCTGGAACAGCAGGATGTTGACGGTGCCCACGATGGCCATCGCGAGGGCATACACGCCGAACTCGTCCGGCGTCAGGATGTGGGCGAACACCACGAAGAAGATGAAGCTCGAAACCTGGGCGCCCCCGGTCTCCATCGCCGCCCAAAAGGTCGCCTTCGCAGCGGATTGTCTCATGTGACCATGTCCAAAGCTAGATTGCTGGATAAGCAGTCAGGGCGGAGGCCGGCGCTTGCCTGCACGGGAACAAAGGGGGGTGCGGCAGCCGCGCCGGCTTTGAACCGAGCGACGGGCGCCGCACCCCGGAGTCCATTCCAATGCAAACTCGACAGCCCCGGTTATGACAGGCGGCGCTTCCCATCGTAGTACCGTGTCATCTGCGGCGAGAACATGACCGCGTCCCCGCCGTTGTAGGTGCTGTGCTCACGGGGCGGCACCATCGTCAGCACCAGCCCGGCGACGTTGGCCTGGGCGGTGACCAACTGGTTGATGGCAAGCTCCACGGTCGGCAAGGGCGTCGAACCCCACCGCGACAGCACGACGGTTGTATCCGCATGCCGGGCCATGAGCCAGGTGTCGCCAGCCACCAGGACCGGCGGCGAGTCGATCACCACGAGGTCGTACATCTGCTCAAGCTGCCGGAGCACCGCCTCCCATTCGCCGGTGGCCAGCAATCCCATCGGGCTGGACGCCAGCGCCCCGGCAGGAAGCACCGGGAACCCCCAGGCGGCATTGTCGTGGATCGCTTCCCCGACATCGATCTCGCGCCGCAGCACCTCGATGAGCGTCCGGTCGCTGCGCTCAAGGCCGGCAGACACGGACAGCGAGCGGGAGCGCAGGTCGCCGTCAACAACCAGGACCTTGGTGCCGCGCGCCGCCGCCGCCGCCGCCAAGGCGATCGACGTCTTGGTCTTGCCCTCCCCTGGCAGCGCCGAGGTCACGAGCACGCTGCGCGGCACGACGCCCTTGAACGGGATCGTCACTCGGGCGAGGGCGAAGGCGACCGAGTCCTCGAAGGTGCGGCTCGAGATGCGGTTCTTGCGGGTCATGAGCGGGATCAGCCCGATCGGCCGGACCCCCATCGTCCGCTCGACGACGCCCATGCTGGTCAGGCCACGGCGCGAGTGGTCCTTCACGAACGCGACCACGGTGCCCAGGCCCAGCGACAAGACCAGCGCCGCCGGCAGCAGCACCTTCTTGTTCGGGAACGACGGCTGCAACGGAACCGCGGCATGGGACAGCAGCCGGGCGTTCGCGGCTTGGAAGTTGACGGCGGGATCGGTCTGCCGGGCGCGGTTGATGAAGCTCGTGTAAAGCTCCCGGTCGGCGGCGGCGTCGCGCTCCAAGGCCTGGCTCCGCGCGAGGTCGCCATCCGACCGGCCAAGCCGGGCCGTCAGGTCGTCGAGCGTCTTGGCAAGCCGTTCCTCGTTGCTCTTGGTGACCGCCGCCCGGCTTTGCACCGTTTGGCGGATGCGCTCCCGCTCCTGCGCGATCGAGCGGTTGATGTCGGCCACCCGTGCCCGGATCGCCACCCGCCGCGGGTTGTCCGCGCCGTCGCGGACCTCGCTTTCCGCCGCCTGCGCCGTCGCCGTGGCAAGCTGCTCCCGCAGCCTCGGCAGCAACTGGGACCCGGACACGCTGGCCAGCATGTCGAGGTCAGCCAAGCCATTGCCGCGGGTCTGGTCGAGGATCGCCTGCGCTTCCGCCGCGCGCTGGCGCGCCTGGGTCAGCTCGGTGCTCACTTGGCTGATCTGTTCCTGGGTGATCGTGCTGTCCTTGCCGCGGGCCATGCCGTTCTCGAACCGGAACCGCTCGTAGGCCTGGGCGGACTTCGCGGCCCGGTCGCGCAGCTCGTTCAGGCGCTGGTCGATCCACTCGTGCGCTTCCTGCGCGCCTTGCGTCTTGGTGGCGAGCTGCGTGTCCACGTAAGCGCTTGCGACCGTGTTCGCGACCAGCGCCGCCATCTCCGGACGCAGCGAAGTGAAGCCGATCCGGATGACCCGGGACACGCCCACCGGGTAAACGGAAAGCCTGGACCGCACGGCGTTGACCGTTGAACTCAGCTCCCGCCGCGCGACCTCCTCCGGAGAGGGGGCGGGCTGCTTCGGCCGCACCAAGGCCAGGAGCCGGTCGGCTTCTTGCGTGACAGGCTCCAGGTGGGTCGAAAGGAAGCCCGACACGGTGTCGAGCGGCGACGGGTGCGCCGGCTGGGGGCGGGGCATCAGCCGGTTGAACTCCGGGTCGGCGACGAGGTTGAGCCTTTTCACAACGGCCTGGAGCAACTCCTCCGAGGTGAGCAGTTCGACCTCGCTTGCCAGCGTGTCGGGGCCGAATGGCGCTTCGCGCTGCGCCTCGCCCACGCGGACCACCTCGCTGCGGTCTCCTTGGAAGATGACCGCGCTGGTGGCCTGGTACGACTTGGGAAGCGCGAAGATCACCCCGGTGGTTGCGGCCATCGCAAGGAGGGTCACTGCCAGGATCAGCAGCTTGCGGCGCTTCAGGAAGCCCTTGACGTCCCACACCGGCGGGCTGTTCCCAGCAACCGGGTCGTAGGGTCGGCCGGGAGAGGAGCGCTGGTCCGCATTCCACTCATCCGATCCCGCGTCGATCAACACGTTCACGCTTCTGTCCTCCACCCTGTGTGCTCGCCGCGCCGCTCAGCCCGGGCCATAGCCATGCGAAGCCAAGAACGCCCGTGCGTTTGCTTGGCATCGGTGGGAACGGCCCGCATCATGTAGGGACCCGTCGCAGGTTTCGGAGTTTGGCGGCGACGAGCAGCATCACGAAATGGGGGTAATCAACGAGGTAGCGGCGCCACAGGCGGCCCGGCTCCCGTATCAGCCGGTACGCCCAGCGCAGGTTGGCCGCGTCGATCCAGCGCGGGTAATAGGCGATCCCGCCGATGAGCTGATCAAGGTAGCCTCCGCAAGTGAAGCCCCATCCGTGCCACCCCTGGTGCTTGAGCTCAAGCAGGAACGCTTCCTGCCGGACGCTGCCCATGCCGCAGACCACGACGTCCGGCCGAAGCTCGCCCACGGCAACGGCCTTGGCCGCCATGTCGCCGTAGCCGTCATAGGCGGCGACGATCTGGATGCCGGGGAAATGCGCCGCGATCTGCGCACGCGCCTGCTCCGCCACCCGCGGCGCGCCGCCGACCAGAACGATCCGCAAGCCGCGGAGCCTCGCGCGGGCGAACAGGGCCGGGGCGAGCGACGTGGTGTCGAAGCTGACCCGCCTGGCGGCCAGGCCGTGCAGCCAACGCACCGCGACGCAAAGCCCGATGCCGTCCGGCAGCACGACGTCGAACTCCCGCAGGGACCGCCGGAACGACGCGGAACGGCGCGCCAGCGGTGCCACGCCAGGGTTGGCGAACGTCACGAGCACCACGTCCTTCGCCATGTCCTCGATGAAATCCAGCACGGCCTCGGCCGCCCGGCCCGCGTCGGCCGTGAGCAGCGCATGCACCGGCAGACCCAACGTCTCGGTCCTCCGCACGTCCCAGTCGCGTCCGGCCACAGCGTGCCAAGCGGCGCCCCCATGGGGCGCCAGGGCCGCCTCCGCCGTTGCAAAGCCTTGAGGAGCGGCTGGGCTGCGCGCCGGAGCCGCCGAGGTTGTCGCCATTTGTGCCGGATTTCCATTCTGCTTTCGAACCGAGAACCTATCGGGAAGCATACAGCCCGTCGTGGACCAGAAGAATGGTGCCGGCCAATGAGGGGAACTAGATCGAAAGAACTTCCTGCCGGGCCGCCCCAACAAGCCAGGGAGGCGGCGATGCTGCTTTCCAGGTCCGCCCAAGCGCCGCGCTTCAACAAGCTCCTTAAAGCAAAGGTCAGGCGGGCTGCAAAAATAGTTGATGTGAGGAATTTTGGACATTCCGCCGCGCGGCCAGCCCACCGAGTTGCTGCGCCGCAAGCATTTCCGGCGGGAACGGGAACGGCAATGCCGTCACCCAAGGCCGGCAGCCGGCATCCGCCGATGCCCAGGCGCCTGCGCTGGGAGCAGCGCGTCCTTGCCGGTTTCCCAGTCCGCCGCCGGCATGGCCCCAATCCTACGCAGCCGCGTCGTTGCCGGCTGGCGCAGCAAGGCGCGGGGTGGCGTGGCCATCCGCCGCTTGGGGCACAGCTCCGCCCGGCGCCGGACGCTGCGCGGGCTCTCGGAGGTCTGGGCACCTTCGGCAGGGTTGGCCATGCTGGAACCTAGCCCGTCCGTGGGGGGCGGCGGCGTCGAGTTTTGTCATGAAGCTTGGAGCAATGCGGCGTGCCGTCGGCTCGGGGCAGTCACGAGAACGGCTGGGTCCAGCCGGGCGCCGCCTTCCAGCCAGGCGGGCCGCTGCCGCCCCTTGCACGAGCCGGGCAATCGGGCAACCGGTATCAAAGTCGTTTTCGGCGCGGCCTCAGCCGCAAACGCTTTGCATGTCGAACCGGGAGGTTCGCCAGATTTCGGCAACTCCACCAACCCAAACGGGCGCGCCGCGCCTGGCCCGGACGGGCGCGCCGCGCCTGGCCCGCGCGCATGCCGGCCAGCCGGAAGGG
>CAXUIQ010000220.1:0-6846 GCA_964250815.1 uncultured Acetobacteraceae bacterium | reverse complement strand
GGCGGCCGGGCCCGCCGCGCGCCATGGTGAACCCGACGATGCCCAGCGCCGCCCCGGCCGGAAGCCACGCGGCCGCCATTTCCCGCGGCGCTTCCTGCAACGCGGCGCAGGCGGCATCGAGGTTGCTGGTGCCGGCCAGGGTCGTCAGCAGCAGGACGACCAACGCCGCGGCAGGCGCGGCCCACACTGCCGCCAGCACCATGCGGCTGGCGCCCATGCCGCCCAGCGCCGTGCCGGTCTCAAAGCCCGCCAGCGCCAGCGCGCACCGGTCGAAGGCCAGCAGCCCGGCCAGCACGAGGAGGTCGGAAACCGGCGCCGTCGCCATGCCGAGCGTGAACGACGGCACCAGGAGGGCGGCGGCGAACACGGCCGAAAGGCACGCGAACGGCGCCCCGGCGAACAGCCAGGACGCCGGCCCCGGGACTGCCGGCCGCTTGCGCCACAGGCGCACGAGGTCGCGCCATGGCTGCGCGAGCGGCGGCCCGGCCCGGCCCAGCAGTCGGGCACGGACCCGAGCCTGCATCCCCGCCAGCAACGGCGCCCCGGCCAGCATCAGCGCCGCGTGCAGCAGCAGGGCCGCGGCGCCGATCACCGCCCGGCCCAGAGCAGCAGACCGGCCGCCAGCAGCAGCAGCAGGCCGGCAGGACCGTGGGTGCCCGGGCGGCGCAGCCGCTTGGCGACCTGGACGGCCCAATCCCTTATGGTCTGGAATCGAACCTCCGGCGGCGTGCCGGGATAGCCGAGGCTTTGCAGCAACGCCTGGCTGGCCGATGCGGCGCTGTACTGGGAGGCCGGGTCGCCAAACGGCAGCCAAGGCGGCGGCTCGTCGAGGCCGCCCTCCCAGGCCGGCACCCGTTGGCCGCCCTTCGCCCGGCCCCGGGCGATCCAGGCCAGCAGCCCGCCGGACACTGCCAGCAGCGCCGCGATCCCCGGCGCGGCGTAGCCCGGCCCGTCCGCCTGCGCCGGGATCGCCAGCAGGCGCCCGCCCACGTCGGCATCCAGCAGCCACGCCACCACGGGTTGGATCAGCAACAGGACCAAAGACGGCCACACTCCCAGCAAGGCGCACAGCCCGGCCAGCCCCGCGACCGCGAGCCGGACCCGGCGCGATTCCTCGGCCGCTGCGGTCCGGGGCGTGCGCGGTCGGCCCAGGACGCCGATGCCGACCAGCCGCACCGCCGCCGCCAGCGCCAGCGCGGTCCCCAGCGCCACGGCGGCAAGCACCGCCGCGAAGCCCGCCTGCCGCCAGATCCCGCCAGCCTGGGGAAGCGCCAGCAGGGATTGCAGCACCATCCACCGCCCGGCGAAGCCCGGCGTCAGCGGCAGGCTGGCCAAGCTGGCCGCGCCTGCCAAGACGCCCAAGGACACGCCGGGCATGCTGCGGACCAGCCCGCCCAGCCGCGACAGCGCCCATGTCCCCGCACCGCGCGCCACCGCCGCGGCGCACAGCGTCAGCAGCGCGTCAACCAGCGCGTAGCCGACCGCGTGCAGCAGCGTGCCCCCAAGCGCCAAGGCGGCCAAGGCCGGCGCGTCGGCGTCCCGCGCCGCCAGCGCCGCGCCAAGCCCGACGGCGGCCAGCCCCGCCGCTCCCAGCCGGTTTGCGTCCAGGATCGCGAGCAGGTCGCCCTCGGCGTTGGCCCGCAGGCCGCCCAGCACGGCCGCTCCGGCGCCCAGAACCAGCAAGGCCGCCGCCCACCAGCCGGGGACCGCGGGGCCGCAAAGGTCGAGCAGCACCCGGACGAGCACATACAGCGCGGCCGTCGCGAGGCCGGCGGACAGCGGCACGCTGGCCGGCTCCTTGCGCGGGGAAGCCCAAACGGGCCACGCCACTTGCGACGCGGCGCCCAGCAACGCCAAGGGCAGTATGGCTCCTGCCTGCGTGCCTTCGCCCGACGCGGCGCGCATCGCGGCGAACCGCAGGTCGGGCGCTGCGCCCGGCGGCGCCAGCAGCGCCATCGCCGCGACGAGGCACAGGGCGCCGCAGGCCGCCTGCGCCATGGCTGGCCGGGTTGCCGGGTTCGCCCCCCAGGCCGCGACGGAGGCAAGGCCGAAGCACAGCGCCAAGGTGAACCCGTCCGCGGCAAACGGGGTGAGGACCATGGCCCAGACCGCGATGGGCAGCAGCGGGCCTTCGCCGTCCAGCACCGCCACCGCCCCGGCGGCGCACAGGACCAGCGCGAACAAGGCCGATAGCGGGTCGCAGGCCCAATGGGAGCCGCCAATCGGACCAAACGGCACCGCGACGGGATCGCTCCACCCCCCTGCAAGGGCCAGCGCCGCGAGCGCAAGGCCGGCCGCGCAGCCGGCCCAGCTTGCCGCGCGGATCAAACGAGGGGCGGGCGCGATGGGTCGGGGACGGCCAAACGCCTACCCGCCGCCCGGCAGCGGACCACGGGGTGGGACGGCAGGTCCCGGCCGCAGCGCGGCGGCGCGGACGTGTCGGGCGAAGTGGTCCATGCTTCCTCCGGCCCCTGGCATCCGGGACTGCCGCGACGATAAGGCGGCCCGTCCGGGATTGGCAACGCTTCCCGTCGAATCGGGCGTTGACCGGGACCGCTGCGGGCTTGATGCTGCGGGGCAGCAAACGATCCTGGAGGACTGGCCCCCATGCGACTCCGCACCTTCCTGCTGGCCGGCGCCGCGCTGCTGTGCGCAGCCTCCGCCGAGGCCAAGACCCTCGTCTATTGCTCCGAAGGCTCGCCGGAGAACTTCAGCCCCATGCTGAACACCACGGGCACGACGTTCGACGCGAACCACCCCGTCTATGGCCGGCTGCTGGAGTTCAAGCCCGGCACCACCAGCATCGAGCCGGGCCTGGCCGAGCGCTGGGACGTATCGCCCGACGGCAAGACCTATACCCTGCACCTGCGCCCCGGCGTGAAGTGGCACAGCAACGCGGCATTCAAGCCGACGCGCGACTTCAACGCCGACGACGTGCTGTTCACCTTCAACCGCCAGGGCCAGGAGGACCATCCGTTCCACAAGGTCTCCGGCGGCTCCTACGACTACTACGGCGACATGGGCCTGGCGAAGCTGATCGCCGGCATCGAGAAGGTTGATCCCCTCACCGTCCGCTTCACCTTGGCCGAGCCATCGGCGCCGTTCCTGGCGGACCTCGCGATGGAGTTCATCGCCATCCAATCCGCGGAGTACGCCGACGTTCTCATGAAAGCCGGCAAGCCCGAGCAGATCGACCAGGCGCCCATCGGCACCGGTCCGTTCAGCTTCGTCGCCTACCAGCGCGACGCGACGATCCGCTACCGCCGCTTCGACGGGTTCTGGGGGCCGAAGGCGAAGCTCGACGCGCTGGTGTATTCCATCAACAAGGACCCGGCGGTGCGGCTGGCGAAGCTGCGCGCCAACGAGTGCCAGGTCTCGGCCTACCCGGCGCCGGCGGACCTGCCAGGCATCCGGGCGGATGCGTCCTTGAAGCTGCTGGACCAGCCGGGCCTCAACATCGGCTACCTCGCCTTCAACGCGCAGAAGAAGCCCTACGACGACAAGCGGGTGCGGCAGGCGCTGAACATGGCGATCGACCGCAAGGCGATCCTGGAGGCGGTGTACCTTGGTGCGGGCCAGCCGGCCAAGAACCTGATCCCGCCCACGATGTGGTCGTACAACGACGCCGTGCAGCCCTGGCCGTTCGACCCGGCCGCCGCCAAGAAGCTGCTGGCCGACGCGGGCTTCCCCGAGGGCTTCGACACCGACCTGTGGGCCATGCCGGTGCAGCGGCCCTACAACCCCGACGCCCGCCGCATCGCCGAGCTGATGCAGTCGGACCTTGCGAAAGTCGGCGTCAAGGCGCGGATCGTCACCTACGAATGGGGCGAGTACCGCAAGCGCATCCAGGCCGGCGAGCACATGGCGGCGCAGTTCGGCTGGACCGGCGACAACGGCGACCCCGACAATTTCTTCGTGCCCCTGGCTGGCTGCGCCGCTGCACGGCCCGGCGGCGGCAGCGTTGCGAAGTGGTGCAACAAGGACTTCGACGCGCTGGTGAACAAGGCCGCCACCGTCAGCGACCAGTCGGAGCGCGCCAAGCTGTATGAGCAGGCCCAGGTGCTCATGCGCGAGGAAGCGCCGTTCTTCCTGATCGCGCATTCCGTCGCCTACCAGCCGATGCGCAAGGACGTGACCGGCTACGTCATGAGTCCCTTGGGCATCCACGACTTCGCCGCGGTCGATCTCCAGTAGCCCCCGACGCCTTGTTCCGCCTCCTAGCCCGGCGGCTGGCGCTGATCGTGCCCACCTTCATCGGCGTCACGCTGCTGGGCTTCCTGCTGATCCACTCCATCCCGGGCGACGCCGTGGAGGCCCGCGTCGGCGAGCGCGGCATCTCCCCGGAGCGCCTCGCCTACTTCCGCCACGAACTCGGCTTGGACCAGCCGCTGTGGAAGCAGTTCCTCGACTACCAGGGCCAGCTCCTGCACGGAAACCTCGGCCGCTCCGTGGTGACGCAGGAAAGCGTGTGGACGGAGTTCAAGACGTTCTTTCCCGCGACGTTGGAACTCGCCGCCTGCGCCTTGGTGTTCGCGGTCGTGCTCGGCCTGCCGCTCGGCGTGGTGGCGGCGGTGCGGCGCGGGTCGGCGCTGGATTACGGGCTGATCGGGCTGTCCGTCACCGGGGCGTCCATGCCGATCTTCTGGTGGGGGCTGATGGCGGTGCTGGTCTTCTCGGTCGCCCTCGGCTGGACGCCGGTTTCGGGGCGGATCGACGACCTGTACTACGTCGAGCCGTGGTCCGGCTTCCTGCTGATCGATAGCTGGTTCAGCGACGATGCCGGGGCGTTCCGCTCTGCCGTGCGCCACCTGATCCTGCCCGCCATCGTGCTCGGCACCATTCCGCTCGCCACCATCGCCCGCATGACGCGCTCCGCGATGCTGGAAGTGCTGGGGGAGGACTACGTGCGGACCGCGCGGGCCAAGGGCCTGTCGCCGGGCCGCGTCGTCGTCGCCCATGCGCTGCGCAACGCTTTGATCCCCGTCGTTACCGTACTCGGCTTGCAGGTGGGGGCGCTGCTGGGCGGCGCGATCCTGACCGAGACGGTGTTCGCCTGGCCCGGCGTCGGCCATTGGCTGGTCGAGAGCGTGCAGCGCCGCGACTACAACGTTCTGCAGGGCGGCACCCTGCTGATCGCCGTGCTGGTGATGCTGGTGAACCTGGGCGTCGATGTGCTGTACGGCGTGCTGAACCCGAGGCTGCGGCATTGAGCGCCGCGTCCGAGGCTCCGGCATCGGATGCCGCATCCGAGACTACGGCATTGAGCGCCACGCTCGCCGCGCCCCGTGCCGGGCTGTTCCGCCGCCTGCTGGAGAACCCGGGCGCGGTGGCCGGGCTGGCGGTCATGGCCGTGTTGATCGTCCTTGCTATCGCCGCCCCCACCGTCGCGCCGCATGGCCCGGCCGAGCAGTTCCGGGAAAGCTTCCTGGCCCCGCCGTTCCGGCAGGCGACGTTCCCGCTCGGCACCGACAGCCTGGGGCGGGACATCCTGACCCGGCTGATCTACGGCGCGCGGCTGTCGCTGCTGATCGGCGCGGTGGTCGTGGCGCTGTCGCTTTCGGTCGGCACCCTGCTGGGCCTGGCCGCCGCCTTCGCCGGGGGCGTGCTGGACGTGGCGGTCATGCGGCTCATGGACGTGCTGCTGGTGTTCCCGAGCCTGCTGCTGGCCATCGTCGTCGTCGCGATCCTGGGGCCGGGGCTGACCAACGCCATGCTGGCGGTCGCCGTCGTGCTGCTGCCGGGCTACGTGCGGCTGGCGCGGGCGGCGGCGCTGGGGGAGCTGACGCGCGAGTACGTGGTGGCGACGCGCAGCGCCGGGGCCGGGTTGCTGCGGCTGATGCTGCTGGTGGTGCTGCCCAACTGCCTGGCGCCGCTGATCGTGCAGGCGACGCTCGGCTTCTCCGCCGCCATCCTGGACGCGGCGGCGCTCGGCTTCCTGGGCCTCGGCGCGCAGCCGCCCACGCCGGAGTGGGGCACCATGCTGGCCGACGCGCTGCAGTTCTACCAGCGCGCCTGGTGGCTGCTGACCTTCCCCGGCGTCGCCATCCTGGTCACGGTGATGGCGTTCAACCTGCTGGGCGACGGCCTGCGCGACGCGCTGGACCCCAAGTTGCGCCGATGACCGCGCTGCTGGAGGTTCGCAACCTCCGCGTCGCGTTCGGCCCGTTCCGCGCGGTGGAGGGCGTGGACCTCCTGGTGGCGCCGGGCGAGGTGCTGTGCGTCGTGGGCGAATCCGGCTCGGGCAAAAGCGTGTCCATGCTGGCCGTCATGGGCTTGCTTCCGCGCACCGGGCGCGTTTCGGCCGACCGGGTGGCGTTCCGCGGCGCCGACCTGCTGCACGCGACGGCGCGCGCCCGGCGCCGCCTGGTCGGGCGGGAGATGGCGATGGTGTTCCAGGAACCCACGACCTCGCTCAACCCCTGCTACCCCATCGGCTGGCAGATCGCGGAGGCCATGCGCGCCCACCGCGCCGCCCCACGCGCCGAGATCCGCGGCCGGGTCGTGTCCTTGCTGGGCCAGGTCGGCGTGCCCGCGCCGGAGCAGCGGATGCGCGCCTTCCCGCACCAACTCTCCGGCGGGCTGAACCAGCGCGCCATGATCGCCATGGCCATCGCCTGCAACCCGGCGCTGCTGATCGCCGACGAGCCGACCACGGCGCTGGACGTCACGGTGCAGAAGGGCGTGCTGGACCTGCTGGTGGGCTTGCAGCGGGAGCGCGGCATGGGCCTCGTGCTGATCACGCACGACATGGGCGTGGTGGCGGAGACGGCGCAGCGCGTCCAGGTGATGTACGCCGGCCAGGTGATGGAGGAGCAGCCCGCCGCCGCCCTGTTCGCCCACCCGCGC
>CAXUIQ010000219.1:2529-6869 GCA_964250815.1 uncultured Acetobacteraceae bacterium | reverse complement strand
CCCCCAGCTGTTCCATCGCACCCGCGACGGCGCCGCTCCGGCAACGTTGAGGGCGAAGGAAGCAGAAGGCGCCGCGGCGAGCCCGTCCGGCAACGTCACGGAGCTGGGCCTGACCGGTGAACCTCGCCGCCCTCGTCCAGCTCGGCGTCGCGACCACGGTCTTCATCGCAGCCGCGAGCGGCGCCAAGGCCTGGGCTGCGTCGCCCTCCGCCCTCAAGCTCGCCGCCACGCTCCTTCTCTACACCGCAGGCAACCTGCTGATGCTCCGCCTCGTCCGACAGCTCGGAATGGCGACGGCCTTCAGCGTGTCCGCCGTGCTGCAGCTCCTGGCCGTCAACCTCCTCGCGATCTTCTGGTTCGGCGAGCGGGTCGGCTGGATCGAGGGCGCCGGCCTCTGCTTGGCTGTCCTGGCGGTCGCACTCACCATCTTGGGGCCGCGTCTCGGCCAGTGACGGGGTGCCGGACGCGCCCAGCGGCGCGCTGCGTGCCCTGTGCTCCTGCCCGGCGGCACGCGCGCGCAGCGACGTCAACGCAAGGCGCGATCTACCCGCCGCGTCAGCGCCGGGTGGCAGCATATTCCGCCCCGGTCATGCCACCGCCGGCATAGGCCGCGTCCGACGGATCGGAGGGGGCGGGCACCGCCTTGGGTCCGGCACCGCAGCATCCGCCGCCGTAGGCGCTTGCGCCGAAGCCGGCCGGCAGGCCGATGCGGGGACCGACCGCGGCGACATAGCCCACCGTCTCGTCCGGCAGGGCCATGCCGCCGTTCAGGTAGCCCTCCACCCGGTCCGGCCCGGCGTTGTAGGCGGCCAGGAAGGCGGGCACGCCGAAACGGGCCGCGGCCTCGCGGACGTAGGGACCCCAAGGGTCGTCGGGCGCTCCGGGCGCCGGGTAGTCCCGGCGGGCGCGGGCCTCGAACGCCGCCGCCTCGCGCGGCGCATCGAGGTCGTATCCGTAGTCGCCGTGGCCGTCGTAGCCGCGCCGGCCGTCCCAGCGCGTGGCCTGACGGAACCCCCCGCCGCACCCCGCCAGCGCGGAGGCCAGAAGCAGGCCCAGCAGCAGAACCGGCCGGCGCCCGGGCGCGGATGGAGGCATGGCGGACCCTTTCGCCGGGACACGGGACAGGCAGCCGCCCGGCGAGGCTCATCGTAACGCAAGCGAAGCGCCTTGCGCCACCCGGCCCGCAGCGGAGCCAAGCCCCGCCCGGCTTCGTTCCAGGCTCCCCAGGACCAGCGCCGCCGGACCTTGCCGAGCGTGACCTCTGCGACGCACCGGCTGTCCCGGTGCATGAGCGGTCCCCAACGCTGCCGGGGTCAGCATCCGCACGCTAGCCCGCCGCCGCAGCGCGAACGAGCGGGAAAACACGAGGGAAAACACCGAACGGGGCGGAACGTCCTACGGCGGGCGGCGGGCTGAGACAGCAACCATGCTGGCGAGAACGGAGGCACGACGATGGGCACGACCGGCATCCAATCCCCGGCAACCCGCCCTACGGGGCTGCCCAGCGCGAGGCCGTCCCGCTGGTCCACGAATGGCAGCACACCGGACTCGGAGCGGACAACGAGCTGGCCCCGCTGCGCCGCATCGGGAACGCTTCGTTCTGCTTTCCGCCCACCGCCGGTGGACGTTGCCATGAACTGCCGCGCAACGGCCGGCTTCCAGGGACCTCCGCGGCGGTCAGCGGCGGCGGTCAGCCTCGATCATGCCGTGGATGCGGGCGGCGAGCACCTCCATGGCGAAGGGTTTGGTGATCAACGCCATGCCGGGTCCGAGGAAGCCGTTCGCGATGGCGGCATTCTCCGCGTATCCCGTCATGAACAGCACCTTCAGGTCCGGCCGCCGTTCGCGCGCGGCGTCGGCCAGCTGCCGGCCGTTCAGGCCGGGCAGGCCGATGTCGGTGACCAGCAGGTCCAAACGCCGGCGGGAAAGCAGCACCTCAAGCCCTGACGGCCCGTCAACCGCCTCCAGGGCGTGGTAGCCGAGGTCGCGCAGCACCTCGACGACGAGCCCGCGCACGACCGGCTCGTCCTCGACCACCAGCACCGCCTCGCCGTCCTCGGCTTCATGCGCCGCCGTCAGCCTGGGTATCGGCCCCTCCTCGGCCGCCTCGCCGCGGTGGCGGGGCAGGTAGAGCCTCACCGTCGTGCCCTGGCCCGGCGTGCTGTCGATCTTGCAGCAGCCCTCTGACTGCCGGATGAAGCCGTAGATCATGGACAAGCCCAGCCCCGTTCCCTGGCCGAGCGGCTTGGTGGTGAAGAACGGGTCGAAAGCGCGCTTGACCACGTCGGGCGTCATCCCGATCCCGGTATCCACGACGCGGACGCACACGTATTGGCCGGGGTCCATGCCGAGCGCGTGGGCGGTGCCGTCGCCGCCGAGGCGCTCGTTGCCGGTCTGGATCCTCAGCCGCCCGCCGTCCGGCATGGCGTCGCGGGCGTTGATCACCAGGTTGAGCACCGCGCTCTCGAGCTGGTTGGGATCGCACAGCGTCGGCCACAGGTCGTCGGCCAGCGCCAGTTCGAGCCGGATCGCCTCGCCCATGGTCCGCCGCAGCAGGTCCGCCATGCCCGCTACGAGCATGTTGGCGCGGACAGGCTTGGGATCGAGCGGCTGGCGGCGGGAAAAGGCGAGCAAGCGGTGCGTCAGCGCCGCGGCCCGGTTGGCCGACACCACGGCGCCCGCGATCAGGTCGTCGAACCCGGCGGTGCGCCCTTGGGCGAGGCGCCGCTGCACCAGTTCGAGCGAGCCGGTGATCCCCTGCAGCAGGTTGTTGAAGTCGTGCGCGATGCCGCCGGTGAGCTGGCCCACCGCTTCCATCTTCTGGCTTTGCCGCAGGGCGTCCTCGACCCGCTCCCGCTCGGCGCTTTCCGCCACGAGGCGGGCATTCGCCTCGGCCAGCTCCCGCAGGTGCAGCGTCTGCTGGGTGAGGTCGGTCAGCACGCCGCACAGCAGCGCGGCCCCGTCCTCGCGGTGCAGCGGGCTGAACGAAAGGTGGACCGGGACGTGCACGCCCCTGGCGGTGCGCAGGGTCAGCTCGTGCCGGGTGGCGGCGCCCCGGCCCCGGGCGAGGAGCCCTGCGAAGGCGGCCGCGTCGCCGGGCAGGATGTAGGCCTGCAACGCCTGCCCGATCACCCGCTCCTGCGGCACCCCGAGCATGGCGGCGAGGCGCTGGTTGCAATACAGCACCGTGCCGTCCACGCCCAGGGTGACGGCCCCTTCCTGGATCTGCTCGATCAGCACGCGGTAGGGCCGGTCCGCGTTTTCCAGCGTGTAGATGCGGCGCTGCTCCTCCCGGTCGCCGACCACCAGCGCGTCGATGCCGCCGCGGCGGATGGCGCCGATGGTGTCCTCGCTCTCTTCCAGGCGCGCTTCCAGCTCCCGGATGCGCTGCCGCAAGCCTTCGATCAGGCGCCCGGCCTCCTGCGGGCCGGAGGGGAGCGGGTCAGCGCCCATCGGGGCCGGGCGGCGGCAACGGCACCAGCTCAAGGCCCTTGAGCACCCGCTGCTCCTCGGACAGGTCGCCGATGATCCGACGCAGCGGCAGCGGCAGCAGCTTCACCAGCGTGGGCGCGGCCACGACCTGGTGCCGCCCGGCCAGCTCGGGCTGCTGGTAGATGTCGACGATCTCCAGGTCCACCTGACCCGCAAGGTGGGCGTCGCAGATGCGGCGCAGGTTCTCGATGGCGCGCAGCGAGTGCGCGGTGGTTCCGGCCACGAACAGGCGCAGCGTGTAGCGGGCCGACGCTGGCGCGGCAGGCTCGGCCTGCGTCAAGCGCCGGCGGCTTTCGGGCGTATGTCGAGGCCGACCAGCACCTTCTCGGTGTTGGACAGGTCGCCGATGATCCGCTTCAGCGGCGCCGGCAGCCGGCGGACCAGGGTGGGGATGGCCAGGATCTGGTCGCCCGCGGCGAGCTGCGGGTTGAGCAGGAGGTCGATCACTTCGATTTCATAGCGCCCCGCCAGGTGCTGCTCGCAGACCCGCCTGAGGTTGGCCACCGCCGCGAGGGACTTCGCGGTCTGCCCGGCGACGTAAAGGCGGAGGCGGTAAAGCCCGGGGTCCGTGTCGCTTCCGGCGTCAGACAAGGAGCCGGTCACTCCGCCGCGTCCGCTCGGACGTCGGCCGCCGCATCTCGCCTCGCTGCGACTGCTGCCCGGTCCTGCTCCAGCAATGCCTCGCGCGCCTCGTCCTCGCCGAGCAGCGTGAGCACCTCCTGCTCCTCGGTTTCAAGGTCGGCCCGCAGCTCGGCGACCTGGCGCTCCACCGTGGCACGGCGGCGGTCGAGGTCGCGCTGGCGGCGCTCCCCCTCTTGCCGGCGCCGTGCCGTGGCGGCCTGCTCGCG
>CAXUIQ010000219.1:0-2519 GCA_964250815.1 uncultured Acetobacteraceae bacterium | reverse complement strand
CTGCCAGGTGCCGGCATAGTAGGTCGCGCGCTCGTAATCCCTGATCCGGTCGGCGGTGGCGGCCTGCTCGCGCGGCGGGTGGGGCAGGCGCGCGGTCCCGGTCAGCACGCCTTCCGGACCGACATAGGGTTCGACCAAGTGAATGCCGGCATTGGTGATCCGGTACTCGCGCACCTGGTTGGAGTGGCTCATGCCGCGCGCCTTGATGACGTAGAGCGTGCGGTTGCGCTCGCCGTCCGCCTCCACGTCCATCAACCTGATCCAGGCGTCCATCAGCGACGACAGGCCGAGGTCCGTCCCGTCGGCGAGCGAGCCGTCGTTTCTGAGGTTGGTGAACAGGGCGGTGATGCCTCGGCTCTTCAGCAGGTCCACCGTGCGCAGCAACACGGCATGCACCTCCGAGCTGGGTCCGCGGAACGCGGAAAGGGGATCGATCACCACCGCGGCGGGGTCGAACCGCTCGAGGTCGCGGTGCACCCGCGCCAGGTGCATCTCAAGGCCGTACAGGCTGGGACGCGCCGCCTCGAAGCGCAGCAGGCCGGCATCCACGTGCCGTTCCAGGTCCAGGCCGACGGAGCGGGCATTGCGGCGGACCTGCGCAGCGCTTTCCTCGAACAGGAAGTACAGGCAGCGCTCGCCGCGCCGGCAGGCCGCGTCGGCGAAGTGGGCGCTGATCGTGGTCTTGCCCGTGCCGGCGACGCCCGAGAGCAGGACGCTGGACCCGCGGTAGAACCCGCCCGCGCCGAGCATCGCGTCGAGCCCGGGCACCCCGCTGGACACGGCCTCCTCCGACACGCCGTGGTCCAGTCCGGCGGAGGTGACGGGCAGCACGGTCATGCCCTGCTCGTCGATCAGGAACGGATACTCGTTGGTGCCGTGCGCCGATCCCCGGTACTTCACCACCCGCAGCCGGCGCGTGGTGACCTGGTCCTCGACGCGGTTGTCGAGCAGCACGACGCAATCCGAAACGTATTCCTCAAGCCCCTGCCGGGTGAGCTGGCCGTCGCCGCGCTCCCCGGTGATCACCGTGGTCAGGCCGCGGTCCTTGAGCCAGCCGAACAGGCGGCGCAGCTCGGAACGCAGCACGGCCGCGTTGGACAGGCTGGAGAACAGGGTCTCGATCGTGTCCAGGACGACGCGCTTGGCGCCGATCCGGTCCACGGCGTAGCCGAGCCGGACGAACAGGCCCTCCAGGTCGTATTCGCCGTTCTCCTCGATCTCGCTGCGCTCGACCTGCACGTGGTCGATCGCGAGCTTTCCGTCGGCGGCCAGCTCGTCGAGGTCGTAGCCGAGCGAGGCGACGTTGGCGGCGAGATCCCCCGCCCGCTCCTCGAAGCTCATGAACACGCCCGGCTCGCCGAACCGGGTGGTGCCGTTCACCAGGAACGTCACGGCGAACAGCGTCTTGCCGCAGCCGGCGGCGCCGCAGACCAGCGTGGGACGCCCGGCAGGCAGGCCGCCCAGCGTGACCTCGTCGAAGCCCGAGATGCCGGTCGGCGCCTTTGGCAGGCCCGTGCGGGTCGTCGCCTCAAGCGGCATTGCCGGGTCCGTCCTTGGCGGTTTGGGAAGAGCGGCGCCGGCTTGGCGATCCTTCAAGCGCCCTCTCCTCCACCCGGCGCCGAAGCGCGGTCTCGATGAGGTTGGTCAGGGTGCGGTTCTCCTGGGCGGCGCCGTGCCGCGCCGCCGCCAGGAGCCCGGCCTCGACCCGGACGGTGATGGGTGTCTTCATCGGGGACGTGTCCGCAGGGGAAAGAAAGGGGCTTGTATGGCCGATCGCATTCGTTTGCAATGCGCAATCAAAAGGCGGCTTGGAAAAGGGCGCTGCCTCGCCCCGGCTCGCGGCGGGTTCCCGCCATCGCCGCACCGGCAAGTAATCAGTCGTCGGACATGCTCCGTATCCTGGCTGCAAGCACTTCGGCCACGGAGGCCTCGGTCATGATTTGTATTCCCTCGGCGCAGCGGGTGGCGAGCCGCACTTCGAAAGCCTGATCCGACGTCGCTGCCGCAAGCCGCAAAGTGGCGCGAGGAAGCTCATTCGAGGCGGCACGCCCCCATCACCGCTGGTTGGTGGTCTCCAACGCCTCCAACGCTCATCCGGGTCAGCACGCTGCTGGTTCAGCATTGCCGGATGTCGCGGGCTCAGTCCGGCAATCAGCGGACATCGCCCAAAACCTTGTGGCGTTGATCCTTGGGTTTCCTGCCATCTGCCGAATCCAGCTTTCAACGGATGCCGACAGTCGGCGTGTGGCGCCTTCCGGTCCTGACCGGCAAGAAGGGCAGCGCCAGCATCTGATCCAGGACAGATGCAGCCAAGCCGATGCAGCCGGCGGGCCGCGGCAAAGGGTGGGCCGTCGCCAGGCTCCCCGGGCCAGGCGGCCCGGCTCACGTGGCTCCGATCCCGCGCAAGCGCGCGCCTTTGCCGCGGCCCGCCGTCTCCGGACGGGGTTAGCAACGACCCTGACAAGAACGGAGACAAACGATGAGCACGAGCGAGATCCCCATCCCCGGCACCCCGGCCT
>CAXUIQ010000218.1:0-6871 GCA_964250815.1 uncultured Acetobacteraceae bacterium | reverse complement strand
CACGACGAGAGCCGTGTCAGGCATAAGCCGCCTCCTCCAGCCCCATGGCGAACCGGACGATGTCCTGCTCGGTCATGCGCTCGCCCGCGACCTCGCCCACCGTGCGGCCGCGGCGCATGACGACCACGCGGTGGCACAGGCCGATCAGCTCCGCCATCTCGGAGGAGATCACGACGCAGCACCGGCCCCGCGCCGCAAGGCCGGCGATCACCCGGTAGATCCCCTGCTTGGACCCGATGTCCACCCCGCGCGTCGGCTCGTCGAACACGACCAGCTCGGGGCCGGGCCGCAGCGTCTTGGCGACGAGGAGCTTCTGCTGGTTGCCGCCCGACAAGGCCCGCACCGGCGCGCCGCGGTCGCGCGCCCGGATCGAGAAGACGGCGACGGCCTCCTCCAGCACGGCCCGCTCGGCACCGTCGTCGATCACCGGGCCGCCGGACAGCGCGCCCTCGGTGAGCAGCAGGTTCTCCCGCAACCCCTTGTCGAGCAGCAGGCCCTTTCCCTTGCGGTCCTCGGTGAGGTAGGCCAGCCCCAGCGTCCAAGCCTCGCGCGCCCCGGGCAGGGCGCGTTCGGCGCCGCGCAGCCGGAAGCGCACTGCCGTCGCGGGACGCAGACCGAGCAGCGCCTCGAAGGTTTCCGTGCGGCCTGAGCCGACCAGCCCGGCGACGCCGACGACCTCGCCGGGCCTAAGCGCGAAGCTCGCGCCCATGACGTGGCCCGGCGAGCGCAAGTCCTCCACTTCCAGCAAGGGCGCCGCCTCCGACGGGCGGCCCGGCTTCTCCGGATACAGGTCGGACAAGGGGCGGCCCACCATCAGGGTCGCCATCTCGTGCTCGGTCAGCTCACCCGCGGGGGCGACGCGGACGATCTCGCCGTCCCGCAGCAGGGCCACCCGGTCGGCGATGCGTTTCACCTCGTCGAGCTTGTGCGACGTGAAGACCACGCTGCCTCCGCCCGCGCGGAACGCCTCGAGGCAGGCGAACAGCCGCTCGCACTCCGGCGCGCTCAGCACCGCCGTCGGTTCGTCCATGAGGAGCAGCTTGGGCCTGCGGTTCAGCGCCTTGGCGATCTCCACCATCTGCCAGTTGGACACGGCCAGGTCCGCGAGGCGCGCACGCGGCGGGGCCGAGCAGCCGAGTTGCGCGAGGGCTTGGCGCGTGTCCCGCTCCATCCCGGCCCGGTCGATGAAGGGGCCGCGCGTGCGTTCCCGGCCCAGGAACACGTTCTCCGCCACCGTGAGGTGCGGCGCGAGGTTGAACTCCTGGTGCACAAGGACGATGCCCCGCGCTTCCGCCGCGTCCACCCCGCCGGGCAGCGGGCTGCCCTCGAAGGCGAGCGTGCCGGCGCCGGGGGGCGTGTAGCCGCCGACGACGCGCATCAGCGTCGATTTGCCGGCGCCGTTCTCGCCGACGAGCGCCAGGACTTCGCCTCGCCCGACCGAAAGGGCGATGCCCCGCAGGACCTCGGTCGCCTCGTACGACTTGCGCAGGCCTTCGATGGCGAGCAGGGCCACGGCGGCGGTGCCCCTACGACGCCCGGACGCCGGGCAGGCCGAACGCGATGGCGTCCCGGTTCACCACCAGCGCCGGGTCGAGGCGGCCCGCGAAGAAGTCGAGGATGTTGCGCGCCGCCATCTCGCCCATGCGCGCCGCGCACTCCTCGGTCAGCCCGGCGATGTGGGGGCTGAGCACGGTGCGGCCGCTCCGGAGCAGGCGGTTGTCCGCCGCCGGCGGCTCGGCTTCGAACACGTCGAGGCCCGCGCCCGCGATCCGCCCGGCGTCGAGCGCGTCCGCCAGCGCGTCCTCGTCGATCAGGCCGCCGCGCGACGTGTTGACCAGCACTGCGCCCGGCTTCATGAGGGCCAGCTCGTCCGCGCCGATCAGCGGCTTGCCCCCTGCCTTCGGCACGTGCAGCGACACGGCGTCGGCGGCCCGCAGCCCGTCGGCGAGCGCCCCCACCGGCTCCGCTCCCCCGGTCCGGATCGCCTCCGCCGATTGAAAGGGATCATGCGCCAGGACGCGCATGCCGAAGGCCGCGGCCATCCCCGCGACGAGCCGCCCGATGCGGCCGAAGCCGACCAGGAACAGGGTCTTGCCCCACAGCTCCGCCGACGGAAAGCCGTCGCGCACGCCCCAGCTCCCCTCGCGCACCGCGCGGTCATGGGCCGGGACGCGCTTGGCGAGCGCCAGCACCAGCGTGAACGCATGCTCCGCAACGCTGCGGGAGTTGGCGTCGCCGATCACCGCAAGCGGGATGCCCCGGGCGTCGAGCGCCCGCATGTCCACCGAATCATAGCCGACGCCGTGCCGCGACACGATCCGCAGCCTCGGCGCCGCCGCGACGATGCTCGCCGGCAGGGGCTGGGTGCGGATCAGCAGCGCATCGGCGCCGGGGATGCGCGGCGCGTAGGCGTCGGTCGAGACCTCCTCGACCACCTCGAAGGTCACGCCGGGGGCGGAGTGCAAGGTGTCGATCCCCGCCTTGTGGATGCGCCCGGCGACGAGGACGTGCGGCACGGCTAATACCCCTCGGGTCCCGCTGGGGCCTGGGCCGGGCTTTGGGGGGGCCGGGCTTCGCCGACCAGCCGGCGCACCTCGGCGACGCTGGCCTCCGCCGCGCCCGCGAGCAGGCGCACGTCGTTCGACACCGTCACCAAATCGAAGCCCCAGCCGACCGCCCTCGCGGCGTAGGCCGCGGAGCCGTTGTGCAGGCAGGCGCGGATGCCGGCCGCGTGCGCCGCGTCGCGGATGCGGTGCAGCGCCGCCACCATCTCCGGCTCCTCGCGGTCGAAGCCGGTGCGGTACTTGCGGCCGGTGAGGCCAAGGGTGAGGTCGGCCGGGCCGATGTACAGCCCGTCCAGGCCCGGCGTCGCCGCGATCTCCTCTACCCGCTCGAAGGCCTCCCGGGTTTCGATCATGGCGAGGCAGACCACGTTGCCGTCCGCCTCCTCGCCGTAGTTGGGACCGGCGGAGAAGTTGGCGCGCGTCGGGCCGAAGGAGCGCGTGCCATGGGGCGGGTAGCGCACGTAGGACACGAGGCGTTCGGCGTCCGCGCGCGAGTTGACCATGGGGCAGATCACGCCGAGGGCGCCGGCGTCGAGCGCCTTCATGACGGCGCCCGCGTCGAGCCAGGGCACGCGGGCCATGGGGGCGGCGCCGCTCGCCCGCATCGCCTGGAACATGCCGAGCATCGCGTGGTAGTCGAAGGCGCCGTGCTGCAGGTCGGCCGTGACCGCGTCGTAGCCGGCGGAGGCCATGATCTCCGCGGTGAAGCCGTTGCCGATGGAGAGCCAGCCGTTGACGGCCGCCTTGCCCTCGGCCCAAAGGCGCTTGACGGGATTTTCGATCATCGGACCCCCACCGGGCTGAGCTTGATGTCAAGGCGGTCGGCGGCGCCTTCGCAGCCCATGCCGCCATGCTTGATGCCGCCGGACGGCGGCGCCGGCCGGTTGGAGGCGCAAGCCGCCAGGCCATGGACGTCACCGTTCGCGCACTCAGAAACCTTGTCCGTGGCAGGCGGCGTGATCGCGGCCATGGGGCCGAAACCTTCCGCAGCCGGTGCCTGCGCGTCATGGAGGAGGCCGACGGCAACCGGCTCGCAAAGGGCGTCGCCGTGCTTGCCGGACGGCCTGGACCCGCCGTGCCGGCGCCAGGTGCCGTCGATGAGCAGGCCGCGTTCGGAATGCATCCCGGTTTCCAGTTCCTAGACGGTTGTCGCGCCGCGCTGTTTGGGACCGTTAGACCGGGGCCTCGCACTCTGCAAGAAAAATTGCAACTTTTCTATTTCCGCAGATTTTCGTCCGTGTTAAGGCTTGCGCAACACGGCAATGGGTTGGATGCTGAGGCTCGGGCAGCGGCAACCGGAGAAGGCGGCGTCCGGGAAACGGACGGGGCGATGCCAAGGGCCGCCAGGGGGGAGGACAAGCGATGCCGGTTCTGCAACTGCGCAACATCGTCAAGCATTTCGGCGCGATCCACGCGCTGAACGGCGTGGACCTGCACATCGGGCCGGGCGAGGTGCTGGGCCTGATGGGCGACAACGGCGCAGGCAAATCGACGCTGGTCCGGGTCATGGCCGGCAACTTCCCGCCCACCTCCGGCGACGTGCTGATCGACGGCGAAGCGCAGCACTTCGGCAAGCCGGTCGAGGCGCGCGAGAAGGGGATCGAGGTCGTGTACCAGGACCTCGCCCTGTGCAACAACCTGTCGGCCGCGGCCAACGTGTTCCTGGGGCGCGAGATCAAGAAGCGCGCCGGGCCGATCCGCTGGCTGGACCACGCGGCCATGGCCCGCCGCGCCGGCGAGCTGTTCGCCGAGCTGAAATCGGAAACCCGGCCCCGCGACCTGGTGCGGCAGATGTCGGGCGGGCAGCGGCAAGCCGTGGCCATCGCCCGCACCCGCCTGTCGCGGGCCAAGGTGGTGCTGATGGACGAGCCGACCGCGGCCATCTCCGTGCGCCAGGTGGCCGAGGTGCTCGACCTGATCCGCCGGTTGCGCGACAGCGGCATGGCCGTGATCCTGATCAGCCACCGCATGCCCGACGTGTTCGACGTGTGCGACCGGGTGATCGTCATGCGCCGCGGGCGCAAGGTCGCCGACAAAGCCATCGCCAGCACCAGCCCGGTGGAAGTGACCGGCTTGATCACGGGAGCGATCCATGTCGCCTGACACGTCCCAGGCCGCGCCGGCCACGGCCCACGCTACCATCGACCGCGCGATCCTGGACGCGCGGGAACGATCGGCGTTCCAGGGCCTCGTCGCGTCCCAGGCGTTCTGGGTCACGGTCGCGTTGGCGGTGATCTGCGTCATCATGGGGGTGTGGCAGCCGGCCTCCTTCGCCACCTTCGACAACTTCTTCAACATCACCCGGAACTTCTCGTTCATCGGCATCATGGCGCTGGGCATGGTGGCGGTGATCGCCACCGGCGGCATCGACCTGTCGGTCGGCTCGGTGATGGGCCTCGTGGCCGTGGTCTGCGGCCTGATGCTGCAAGCCGGCAGTCCCTGGTGGGAGACGGTGCTCGCCGGGCTGGCGGCGGGCGCGGCCGTCGGCGCGGTCAACGGCGTGCTGGTCGCCTATGTCGGCCTGTCGTCCTTCGTGGTCACGCTGGGCATGCTGTCGATCGCCCGCTCGGTCGCCGTGGTGCTGTCGGGCAACCGCATGATCTACGACTTCGGACCCGGCGGGCCCGTCTTCAAGCTGCTCGGCAACGGCCGCCTCGACCTGTTCCGGATCGGCGAGAACACGCTGTCCCTGTCCTACCCGCTGATCGTCCTGATCGTCCTCACCGCGGCCTTTGCCGCCGTGCTCAAGATGACGGCCTGGGGGCGCTACATCCTCGCCATCGGCGGCAACGAGAACGCGGCGCTGCTCACCGGCGTCCCGGTGAAGCGGGTGAAGGTCCAGTGCTACGTGGTGTCGGGCCTCGCCGCGGGGCTTGCGGCGGTGCTCAACGTGGGCTGGTCGGGTTCGGCCATCAACGCGCTGGGCACGGGATACGAGCTGCTCGCCATCTCGGCGGCGGTGATCGGCGGCGCCAACCTGCTGGGCGGCCACGGCAGCGCCTACGGCGCCTTCATCGGCGCCGCGCTCATCTTCGTCATCCGCAACGCGCTCCTGATGGCCGGGGTCGATTCGAACTGGCAGGGCACCTTCGTGGGCGTGTTCCTGGTTGCCGCGGTGTATCTCGGGAAAATCCGCGCAAAAAGCGGCTGAGCCGGGCGAACCACCGGCACGCCGTCCGATCACCAAGGGTTCACGCGACAAGAGTTCAGGCGACAAGAGTTCAGGCGACAAGGGTTCAGGGAGGTTCAGCATGTTGAAATCGGCTTTGTTGTGCGCGGCGGCCGCGGGCGCGCTCGTTCTGGCGGCGGGCGGAGCGGGCGCCGCGGACAAGAAGTACACCTTCGCGCTCGTGCCGAAGAACACCAACAACCCGTTCTTCGACCAGGCGCTCGATGGCTGCCGCAAGGCCGAGAAGGAATTGGGCGGCGCGGTCCAGTGCCTCTACATCGGACCCGGCGAGCACGGCGGCGGCGACGAGCAGGCGCAGATCGTCGCGGACCTGATCACCAAGCGGGTGGACGGCATCGCGGTCTCCCCGGCCAACGCGGCGGCGATCGCGAACGCGCTTGCCGGCGCCAAGGCGGCCCACATCCCGGTCCTGACCTGGGACTCCGACCTGCTCGAACGCGACAAGGGACTGCGCGTGGCCTACGTGGGCACGCACAACTACGACATCGGCGTGAACCTCGCCAAGCTGGCGATGCAGGCCAAGCCGCAGGGCGGCACGCTCTGCATCCAGTCCGGGGGCGCAGCCGCGGCCAACCACAACGAGCGCATGCAGGGCATCCGCGACACGCTCTCGGGCAAAAAGAGCGCCGCAGCGCCCGGCGAGCGCCTGGCCGGGCAGAACGGCTGGACGGAAGCGTCCGGCTGCCCGCTCTATACGGACGACGACTTCCCGCGCTCCATCCAGCAGATGGAGGACACGCTCGCCAAACTGCCCAACCTGGACGCCTTCGTGCCGACGGGCGGCTTCCCCGAGTTCCTGCCGGACGCCTACCGCAACATCGCGTCGCGCTACAAGGACAGGATCGCCTCGGGCAAGATCGCGCTGGTGGTCGCGGACACGCTGCCCGTGCAGATCGACCTGCTGAAGGAAGGCTTGGCCACCGGCAACGTCGGCCAGCGTCCGTTCGAGATGGGCTACAAGGCCATGTACTACTTGAAGGACATCAAGGACGGCAAAGCGCCCCCGCAGGACCCGACCTACACCGGCCTGGACGTCTGCACCCCCAAGACCGCCGCGACCTGCATCGGCGGCGGGAACTGAGGCGCCGGGGGGGGGGGGGGCGCGGCCCCCCCCCCC
>CAXUIQ010000217.1:0-6891 GCA_964250815.1 uncultured Acetobacteraceae bacterium | reverse complement strand
GGCTGGCGCGACGCGGCGGCGGTGGTCCTGCGCAGCGTCGAGCAGCGGCTGGCCCAGGGGGGCGCCGGGCATTGGCAAGACCGGGACGAGGCGTTGCGGACGGCCAACCTATGAGCGCGCCCCCATGAGCATATCGGGCACGCGCGTCATCACCTTGCTGGCCCGGCACGGCGACGAGAGATACCGCGACGCCTTGCCGGACATCCGGGCGCTGTTCGCGCGCCAGATGCCGGAGTTCGGGCACGAGGTGGTGGTGATCGACAACGCGCTCGGCCGCAACCATGCGGAGCCGCTCGGGCCGGGCGTCACGCTGATCGGCGGCGACAACGCCGCCTGGGAGTTCTCCGCCTGGGATCGCGGCATCGAGCATGTCGGGCCACGGCTGGACGACCATGCGTTCGTCCACCTCGCGACCTCGGCGTTCCGGCAGCTCTACACGCGCTACCTCGACCGGTTCGACGCGGACATGCTGGGCCTGGTGGCCGGCCGCGCCGCCGCGGTGGGGCACGTCGATCACTTCAACGAACCCGTCGCCTTCGCCGGACGCAGCCTGCAATCCTGGCTGCGCAGCTCCTTCGTGCTGCTGCCGCCGGCGGAGCTTCGGCTGCTCGGCTCGCTGAACAGCGTGGCCGACCGGAGCCGCCTGTTCAGCGGCGACCCCGCCGCGCCGTTCCGCGCCGACGCGCCGCTGTCCGCCTCGTACCGACAGAACATCCTGGGCTGGCTGACCGGCGAGGGGACCGGGCAGGGCACGGAATGGCACTCGCGCTTCGCGCTGTCGGAGCGGACGCTGCGGTTCTTCGAAGACAAGGCCGTGGCGGTCCTGAACGAGCAGATGCTGAGCAGCCGCCTTCGCGCCGGAGGGTGCGCCATCGTCGATGCGACCTGGCTTGCGGCCCGCGCCGGGCAGTCCTTCCCGGCGGTCCGTCCGCTGGGGGCGATCCCCGACTGGCGCGTCCAGGTCACGTCGCGCGACGTGGACGCCGCCGGCGCCGCCATCCTGCCCTGACCTTGCGCCAGCCCGCGGCGCTCCGCCAGCGCGTCGCAGGCCCGTTGTCCCCGCCCGGCCTGCGCTCCTCGGAACGGTGGAAGCCGGTCCATGCGGGGCCGCTGCGTCATTGCAGCACCGTATCCCTTGTCCAACGGCCCTGCTTTGCAATATCGTAACGAATGTCGAGCCAGATTCTGGGACGCCCAGCTCCCAACGCACCTGCCGCCGAACGCTCCGCGCCGATCCGGGAGCTGGCGGACCGGGCCTGGACGGAGCTGCGGCGGCGCGGCATCCTGCCCACGCCTGCGAACTTCGAGCTTTGGTACACCCACCTCGACGGCGCCAACCCGGCGCTGTCGCGGCGGCTGGCTGCCCTGCTCGACACCGGCGCGGCGCCCTCGTCCGAGGACCTGCGGGAGCTGCACGCCGAGTGCGTGGGCCAGGAGGCCGATGCCGATGCCATCGCCGACAGCTCGGACCAGATCGAGCAGGCGGCGCGCACGGTGATGGATGAGGTCGCCGGCGGCCAGGCGTCGCTGCGCGGCTACGGCGAGGCCCTGTCCGGCGTCGCGGGCCGGCTGGACAAAGACCAGACGGTGAGCGGCCTCGTGCAGGCCATCGCGGTGCTGACGGCCGAGACGGCGCGGGCGAGCGAGCGCAACCGCGCCCTGGAGCAGCAGCTTTCCGCTTCCGTGGGCCGGATCGCCAAGCTTCGGCAGACCTTGGCCGAGGCGAGGCAGAATGCGACGACCGATGGCCTGACCGGCCTGTGCAACCGCAAGGCGTTCGACTTCCGGCTGCGCCGGGCCGTGGCGCGCGCCCGGGCCGATGGGCAGGCCCTGTGCGTGGCGCTGCTCGACATCGACCACTTCAAGCGGTTCAACGACACCTACGGCCATGCCACGGGGGACCTTGTGCTCCGGCTGGTCGGGCGGATGATCGCCGACAACGTGAAGGGGCGCGACACCGCGGCCCGCTACGGCGGCGAGGAGTTCGCCATCCTCCTGAGCGGCGCCGACCTGCGGCCCGCCGCGACCGTCGCCGGGCAGATCCGCGCCGTGCTGGACGCCAAGCGCCTGACGACCAAGGGCGTGCAGCAGGACGGGGGCCGCGTCACGGTCTCGGCTGGCGTTGCGCAGTTCCGTGCCGGCGACAGCGCCGCCTCCTTGGTCGAGCGGGCGGACGCGGCGCTGTACGAGGCGAAGCGCCTGGGGCGGAACAGGGTATGCATCGAAGGCCCGGCGCCCGACGACGCCTGGCGCTGAGCCGCACGGCCGCCACCCGCCGGGCGGAAACGGGAACGCGGCCGCGGCCGTGCAGCGACCGGATCGCTGCGCTCGATGGCCGGCGCGGTTGACGCGGCGCGGCCGGCGTGACGTGCGGCTACTCCTCCTCGAACGTCACCGCCACGTCCGCGTTGGCCGACAGGCGCACGGTGCCGTTCTCGATGTCGGCGACCAGCCCGGTGGAGATGTAGTGGTGCCGCTGGTCGCTGGAGTCCCGTTTCGTGAGCTTGATGCGGTCGCCCTCCAAGTGGTCAACGGTGCCGACGTGCACGCCGTCGGCGCCGATGACCTCCGCATGTTCCTTGATCTGGCTGAAATCAATCATTGCAATCCTCGTTATTGGATGTGGGCACAAACGCCACGAGCCGGCGGCAGCGCAATCAATATCTTGTGTCGCCCGCGCGGGCGGCCTCCCGGCCGGCCTGACCGGCGCGCTGGTCAGGCGGGCCATGCCGATGCCGCAGGCTGGCAGGAGCGGGCCGTTCCCTGGATCGCGTCTGGCGGTCGGCGCGGCGGCGCAGGCCGCCTATGGAGGGAACGCGCTGTGGGACGCGGGCCGGCATTGCGCCGACCCTGGCGTGCTGTGCCGGGGATGGCGCCGCGCCTGCAGGAGGCCCGGGCGGACGGACAGGCTGGAACCTGAGAGGAAGTCCGGTCGTTTCCTGTCACGGACGCCATGCGGTTTGCGGTATGCCTTTGACTGGAACGCAAGAACCGCACCCGGAACAAGGAACCCGCGATGGCCAAAGTCCTCGTCCTTTACTACTCCAGCTACGGCCACATCGAGACGATGGCGGGCGCGGTCGCCGAAGGTGCCCGCAGCGCCGGCGCCCTCGTGGACGTGAAGCGCGTCCCGGAGCTGGTGCCGGAGGAGGTCGCCCGCTCCAGCCACTACAAGCTCGACCAGGCGGCCCCGGTCGCCAAGCCCGGCGAACTCGTGGACTACGACGCCATCATCGTCGGCACCGGCACGCGCTACGGCCGGATGACCTCGCAGATGGCGAACTTCTGGGACCAGACCGGCGGGCTGTGGGCGCAGAACAAGCTGGTCGGCAAGGTGGGCGCGGCCTTCACCTCGACCGGCAGCCAGCACGGCGGGCAGGAGACCACGCTGCTCGGCATCATCACCAACCTGCTGCACCACGGCCTCGTCATCGTGGGATTGCCGTACTCCTTCCAGGGGCAGACCCGGCTCGACGAGGTGACGGGCGGCTCGCCCTACGGCGCCAGCACGCTGGCCGGCGGCGACGGCTCCCGCCAGCCCACCGCCAACGAGCTGGACGGGGCGCGCTTCCTGGGCCGCCACGTCGCCGAGGTCGCGGCCAAGCTGGCCGGCTGAAGGGAACCCGCGCATGACCCGGCTCACCGGCGTCCATCACCTGACCGCGGTCACGGCGAACGCCGCGGGGAACCGTGACTTCTACACCCGCATCTTGGGCATGCGGCTGGTGAAGAAGACGGTCAATCAGGACGACACGGGCGCCTACCACCTGTTCTACGCCGACGGGCAGGCCACGCCCGGCACGGACCTGACCTTCTTCGATTGGCCGGTCGGCCGGGAACGGCGCGGCACCCACAGCGTCGTCCGCACCTCGCTCCGGGTGAGTGGGCCGGCCGCGCTGGAGTACTGGCAAGCGCGGCTCGCGGACTTGGGCATCCCGCACGGCCCGGCGCACGAAGCGGACGGACGCCCGCAGATCGCCTTCGAGGACCCGGAAGGGCAGCGCCTGGCGCTGATCGACGACGGGGGTGCGGGCACAGCGCATCCCTGGGCCAAGTCCCCGGTGCCGCCGGAGCACCAGATCCGCGGCCTGGGTCCGATCATGGTCAGCGTGCCGACCTTGGCGCCCTCCGACCGCTTCCTGACCGAGGTGCTGGCGATGCGCCCCGTGCGGACCTACCGGGCACCGGCGGGCGGCGCGGAGGTCCATGTCTATGCGATGGGCGAGGGCGGCCCGGCGGCCGAGCTTCACGTCCGCCTGGACCCGCAGCTCCCGCCCGCGCAGCCCGGCGCCGGCGGCGTCCACCATGTCGCCTTCCGCATCCCGGACGCCGACTACGATGCCTGGGTCGAGCGGTACCAGCGCCTGGGGGTCCGCTCCAGCGGCCCGGTGGACCGCTTCTACTTCCGCAGCCTCTACGCCCGCGAACCCGGGGGCATCCTGTGCGAGATCGCCACCGACGGGCCGGGCTTCGCGGCCGACGAGCCGATGGAGGCGCTGGGCGAGCGCCTTGCGCTGCCGCCGTTCCTGGAAGCGCAGCGCGCGGCCATCGAGCGCAAGCTGAAGCCGCTGTAGCGCGGGGCTACGACGCAGCGTCGGCGGGCACGCGCGTCGCCTCGTCCCCGCCCGGCCTCAGCGCGGCCTGCACGGCGTCGTCCACCGTTTCCAGCCACACGAAGCGCAGCTTGTCCCGGGCGCTGGGCGGGATGTCGTCCCAGTCGCGGCGGTTGCGCGCCGGCAGCATCACCGTGGTGATCCCGGCCCGCGCCGCCGCCACGACCTTTTCCCGGATGCCGCCCACCGGCAGCACCAGGCCGCGCAGGCTGATCTCCCCCGTCATCGCCACCGCCGGGTCCACCGCCCGGCGCAGCATCAGCGACGCCAGCGACATGAACATCGCGACCCCGGCGGACGGGCCGTCCTTCGGGATCGCGCCGGCGGGGACGTGGACGTGGATGTCCGCCTCGAACAGGCCCGGCTCGATGCCGAGCGGCTCGGCCCGCGACTTCACGAGGCTCAGCGCCGCCTGCGCGCTTTCCTTCATCACGTCGCCGAGTTGGCCGGTCAGGATCAGCCGGCCGCCGCCGGGCATCC
Source organism: uncultured Acetobacteraceae bacterium (assembly GCA_964250815.1). GTDB lineage: Bacteria > Pseudomonadota > Alphaproteobacteria > Acetobacterales > Acetobacteraceae > CAHJXG01. The sequence goes on along the minus strand of CAXUIQ010000217.1, from coordinate 1,798 downwards.
GGCTGCTTTCGATGAACAGGATGTCGCCGCCCACCGGCGTCCAGGCGAGGCCCGTCGCGACGCCAGGCACCGCGGCGCGGCCCGCGACCTCCGGATCGAAGCGGCTCGGCCCCAGGATGGGCGGCAGGTTCTCCTGTCCGATGTGGATCGGGCGTTCGGCCTCGCCTTCCGCCACGCGCACGGCGGCGGAGCGGAACACCGCGCCGACCTCGCGCTCCAGGTTGCGCACGCCGGCTTCCCGCGTGTAGTCGCCGATGATGCTGGCCAGCGCCTGGTCGTCCACCTCCACGTCGCCGTCCGCGAGGCCGTTCTGCGCCTGCTGCCGCGGCACAAGGTAGCGCCGGGCGATGGCAAGCTTCTCCTCCGCCGTGTAGCCGGACAACTGCACCACCTCCATGCGGTCGCGCAACGGGCCGGGAATGGTGTCGAGCTGGTTGGCGGTGGCGATGAACAAGACCCGGCTCAGGTCGAACGGCACGGCCAGGTAGGCATCGCGGAACGTGCCGTTCTGCTCGGGGTCGAGCACCTCCAGCATGGCGGAGGCCGGATCGCCCTGGAAGCCGCCGCTTCCGAGCTTGTCGATCTCGTCCAGCATCATCACGCACTCGCGCGAGCCGGCCCGGCGGACCGCCTGGATGATGTTGCCCGGCAGCGCGCCGATGTAGGTGCGGCGATGCCCCCTGATCTCCGACTCATCATGCACGCCGCCCAGGCTGACCCGCACGAAAGGCTGGCCGGTGGCGTGGGCGATGCTCTGCCCGAGGCTCGTCTTGCCGACGCCGGGCGGGCCGACGAAGCACAGGATCGGACCCTTGCCCCCGGGGTTCAGCTTGCGGACGGCTAGGAACTCCACGATGCGGCGTTTGATCTTCTCCAGGCCGAAGTGCTCCTCGTCCAGCACCCGGCGCGCGGCGGCCACGTCGATGGGCTTCGTGTCGCCCAGCTTCCACGGCAGTTCCGACATCCATTCGAGGTAGGTCCGCACCATGCCGACCTCCGGGCTGCCCTCCGGCATCTGCTTGAGCCGGCGCAGCTCGCGCTTCGCCTGGCGCTCCGCCTCCTCCGGCAGCCCGGCCTCGTTCAGCGCGCGCTCCAGATCCTGCAGTTCCGGGGCGCCGCCGTCGTCCTCGCCCAGCTCCTTCTGGATCGCCTTGAGCTGTTCGCGCAGCATGAACTCGCGCTGCCGCCCGGCCATGGTTTCCCGCGTGCGCTTGCCGATGTCGGCGGACAGGCGCAGCACTTCCAGCCGGTAGGCGAGCCGCCACAGCACGCGGTCGAGCCGCTCGGGCAGGTCGATGATCTCCAGGATTTCCTGCTTCTCCGGCGGCTGGAGGTCCAGCAGGCCCGCCACCAAGTCGGCCAGCAGCCCCGGCGGCTCCACGTTCTGGACCGTCGCGACCAGCTCCGGCGGCACCTGCTCAAGCAGCCGGAGGGTTTCCAGCGCGCGCTCCCGGAGCTGGTGGGTGCGCGCCGCGATCTCCGCGCCGTCCGCGTCGGGTTCCGCGATGCGCTCGACCTGCGCGGCCAGGACCGGCGCGCCCGCCACCCCGCCGGCGAGCCGCACGCGCCCGACCCCTTGGAGGATCGCGTGGTGGGTGCCGTCCGGCGCGGTGAGGTAGCGCAGCAGCCGGGCTTCCGTGCCGACGGGATGCAGGTCGGCGAGGGCCGGGTTGTCCACGGCCGGGTCGCGTTGCAGCACCACGGCGACGTGCCGGCTTTCCCGCGCCGCCGCTTGCAAGGCCTCGGTGGTGGCCGGGCGGGTGGCGGCGAGCGGGATCACGGCGCCGGGGAACAGCAC
>CAXUIQ010000216.1:0-6898 GCA_964250815.1 uncultured Acetobacteraceae bacterium | reverse complement strand
TCGTCCAGGTCCTCGCTGATCAGCAGGATGGCGCAGCCGGCGTTGCGCGCCGCCATCAGCCGGGCGCGCACCTCCGCCACCGCCTTCACGTCCAGGCCGAAGCACGGGTTGGCCACCATCAGCAGCGCAACCTTGCCGTCCAGCTCCCGTGCCAGGACGCAGCGCTGCACGTTGCCGCCGGACAGCACGCCGATTGGCGCCTCCGGCGAGGCCGCGCGCACGCCGTAGCCCGCGATCATCCGCGCGGCCCGGCGGCGCATCCCGCCCAAGTCCAGCCATCGCCGGCGGCTTCCGTCCTCGCTGCGGTCGAACAGCCGCAAGTTCAGGTTGTCCACCACCGACATGCCGGGCACGCAGCCGTTGCGCAGCGGCTCCTCCGGGATCGCCCGGACCCCCAGCGCCTGCGATTGCCGCCGGGTCGCAGCGTAAGGGTGGCCGTCCACTCTTACGGCACCGCCGGCGGGTCGCTGGCCGCCGAGCGCTTCCAGCAGTTCCTTCTGCCCGTTGCCCGACACTCCGGCCACACCCACGATCTCATGCGCCCGAACGTCGAGGGCCGCAATGTCGAGCACCGGCTGGCCCGCGTCGCCCGTGGCGCGCAGGTTGCGGACCGACAGGCGCACCACGGCCTCCGCCGTGCCGTGGCGCTCCGGGCGCGCGGGCGCGTGCGGCTCGCCGATCATCATGGCGGTGAGGTCGCCGCGGCTCAGCCCGGCGGTCGCGCCGCGCCCGGCCAGGCAGCCCCGGCGCAGCACCGTTACCTCGTCGGTGAAGCGCATTACGTCGGACAGCTTGTGCGTGATGACCACCACCGTCGCTGTGCCGCCATGCGCCAGGCCCTGCATCAGCCCCAGCATCTCCTCCGCCTCGCGCGGCGTCAGCACGGAGGTCGGCTCGTCCAGCACCAAGAGGCGGCGTTGCAGGTAAAGCTGCTTCAGGATCTCGGTTTTCTGCCGCTCGCCCGCGGACAGCGTGCCCACGGCGGCGTCGAGGCGGACCGGGAGCGGCATGGGGGCCATGAAGGCGTCGAGCGCCGCGCGCTCCTGCGCCCAGTTGATGACGACCGGCACCTGGCCCCGGGCAATCACCAGGTTTTCCGCCACCGTCATGGACGGCACGAGGGTGAAATGCTGGTACACCATGCCCAGGCCGAGCGCGTCGGCGTCCGCCGGCCGGTTGATGGCGGCCTCCTTGCCGTCAACCAGGAAACTTCCCTCGTCGGCGCGGTAGTATCCCATCAGGCATTTTACCAGCGTGGACTTGCCGGCGCCGTTCTCGCCCAGCAGTCCGTGGACGGTGCCGGGGCGCACGGTCATGTCGATGCCGGTCAAAGCGGCGAAAGAGCCGAACCGCTTGCCGATGCCCACGGCCTCCACCCCGGCCGCGGTCACGGCAGGGCGTCCAGGAAGGCGCCGGAACTGGCCACGGCGCCGAACACCCCGCCCCGCATGGCTATCATCGCGAGGGCGGCGGCGTGGTTTGCGGCGTCGGTCGCGCCGCACCCGTCCGACAGCAGCAGGCATTCGAAGCCGCGGTCGTTCGCCTCGCGCATGGTGGTGTGCACGCACACGTCCGTGGTGATCCCGGTCAGCACCAGGTTGCGCACGCCGCGGGTGCGCAGCACCAGTTCCAGGTCGGTGGCGTAGAAGGCGCCCTTGCCCGGCTTGTCGATCACCACCTCGCCCGGCAGCGGCGCGAGTTCCGGGATGATCTCCCAGCCCGGCTCGCCCCGCACCAGGATGCGCCCGCACGGCCCCGGGTCGCCGATGCCCGCGCCCGCCTGCCGCGAGCGCCAGCGCTTGTTGGCCGGCAGGTCCGATAGGTCCGGGCGGTGCCCTTCGCGGGTGTGCACCACCGTGTCGCCCCGCGCCCGCATGGCGGCCAGCACGCGGGCGATGGGGCCGATGGGCGCGCGGGTCAGGCCGATGTCGTAGCCCATGCGGTCCACGTAGCCGCCGGGCGCGCAGAAGTCGGCCTGCATGTCGATCACCAGCAGGGCGGTGCCGGACAGGTCGCCGTCGTAGGGCCAGCGGTAAGGGTGGGCAGGGATCATCGCGCGATCATTCCGCCGCCTTCAGCAGCCGCCGCGGCGGCGGCAGGCCGCAGCCGGTGCCGTCCGTGACCTTGACCTCCGCCTCCCACGGCAGGCGGTAGCGCCCGGCGGCGAGGTCGTGCATAAAGGTGTAGGGGCAGTCCGTGGCACCCCCGGCGACGGCCGAGTAGCCGCGGTGGCCGAGCTGGTAGATGTTGTTCTCGACGCCCCAGTGCGCCCGGGCTTCCCGCACCAGGTCCGGGCGCACCTCGGCGGTGATGATCTCGTCGGCCCGGCCGCCCTCGCCGTGGGCGATGATCGCGCCGTCGAAGTTGCACACCATGGCCTCCCCCATGGAATCGAACGTCCCGTCGCTGCCGCACATGCACACGCTGGCCGTGACCATGAGGTTGCAGAAGGCGTTGCTCTGGTTGGTGAAGCGCCAGGCGCCGCGGATCGGCGCGGTGTAGCCGGCGGTGCGCAGCATGACCTCCGCCCCGCGGTAGGCGGCCTCCCGCGCCATCTCGGGGAACATGCCGTCGTGGCAGATGATGAGGGCGAGCTTGACGCCGCGGGGACCCTCGATCACGGGGATGCCGAGGTCGCCGGGTTCCCAGGGTTCCACGGGCACCCAGGGGTGCATCTTGCGGTAATACAGCTTGATCTCGCCCGTGTCGGACACGATCAGGCCGCTGTTCCACGGCATGGAGCCGGGGTTGCGCTCCATGATGGAAAAGCAGCCCCAGACCTTGTTGTCCACGCAGGCCTGCCGCATGGCGGCGACCTCCGGGCCATGGAGGTCGCACGTCACCTCGTCCCGCGTGTCCATCGACAGGCCGTGCAGCGCGTATTCGGGGAACACCACCAGGTCGAGCGATGCCATGTTGCGCCGCGCCTTGGCGACCATGGCGACGATGCGCTCGGTTTGCCGGGCGATGTCGGCGCGCGTTTGGATGACTGGCAGCGCCAACTGCACCAGGCCGAGCACGACGCCGTTGGGCGATGGGTTGAGGCCGCCTAATCCGTTCATCGGGTTTTCTCCCTTATCGTGCGATGGACAACTCGCCCGGCATCCCGCGCACCGCCCGGCCGGGCCGCACCGTCGCGACCAGCACCGCGAGCGTCAGCACGAAGGGTGCCGCGTAGAACAGGTAGTAGTAGCTGGTCACGCCCACCGTTTGCAGCGACGGACCCAGCGCGCCTGCTGCGCCGAACAGCACGGACGCACCGAGGCAGCCGACCGGGTTCCACCGCGCGAACACCACCAGCGCCACTGCCATCAGCCCCTGTCCAGACGACAGGCTCTCGTTCCAGCTTCCGGGATAGACGAGGCTCAGGAACGCGCCGCCGATGCCCGCCAGCGCGCTGCCCGCTACGGTCGCCAGCAAGCGGGTGCGGTTGATGGGCAGGCCCAGCGCCCGTGCCGCGTCCGCGCTGTCGCCCACGATGCGCAGCCGCAGGCCGAGCCGGGTCGCCCGGAACATCCAAGCCATGCCGAACGCCACCACGACGCCCAGCGGGAACAGCGGGCTTACGGTCAAGGCGCTTTGTATTTGCGGCACGGTGGACCAGCCGCCGAGCGGGATGCCCGGCAAGCCCGGCGCGCTCGGCTGCACGAAGGGCTTGCCGAAGAAGAAGGCGATCCCGTCGCCGGCCAGCAGGACGGCGATGCCCATGGCGACATCGTTCACCCGCGGGAGCGCGCACACCGCGCCATGCAGCCCGCCCAGCGCCGCGCCCGCTCCCGCCGCCGACAGCACGCCGAGCCACGGGCTGCCGGTCAGGTAGGACGTGGCGTAGGCCACCATGGCGCCCAGCACCAGCACGCCCTCGTTGCCCAGGTTGATGCGCCCGGCGCGCTCCGTCAGGCACTCGCCCAGGCTCACGAACAGGAACGGCGTGGACACGCGCAGCGCGCCGGCCAGCATGGCGACCAGCACGGTCTCGACGCCGCTCATGCGGTCCCGCGCGGCTGGAACCAGCGCATGCGGCCGTACAGCGTCTCGCTGGCCAGGATCGCCACGAAGATGGCGCCTTGCAGCACCAGCACCGTCGCGTCCGGCAGGCCCATGCGCCGCTGCAACAGCCCGCCCGCGGCGCCGATGCCGCCCAGCAGCACGGCCATCGGCATGATGGCGAGCGCGTTGTGCCGGGCCAGGAAGGCGATCAGGATGCCGGAATAGCCGTAGCCCGCGATCAGCGACGCGTTGGCCCGGCCATGCACGGCCGCGACTTCGACCGTGCCCGCCAGTCCCGCCAGCGCGCCGCCCAGGGCGCAGGCGCCCACCATGAGCCGGGCCACCGGCAAGCCCTGCAACTGCGCCGCGCGCAGGCTGCCGCCGGTCACGCGGGCGGCGAAGCCCGTAGTGGTGCGCGCGACCAGCAGCCAGCACAGCACGCAGGCCACTGCCCCGACCAGGATGCCTGGATGCACGTCCAGGCCGGGCAACGTCGGCAGCGCCGCGGATTTCGGGATGGCGTAGGTGGAGGGCTTGTTGAGGCTTGCCGGGTCGCGCAGCGGACCCTCGACGAGCTGGTTGAACAGCGCGATGGCGATGTAGGCCATGACGAGGCTCGCCACCGTTTCGTTGATGCCGCGCCGGGCGCGCAGCAGGCCCACGAGGCCCAGCCACGCCGCCCCGGCGGCTGCGCCGGCCATCGCCATGGCAAGCTGGATCACCAAGCCGGGCGCCGCGCCCAGCGTCAGCCCGGCCCAGGTCGCGGCCAGCCCGCCCAGCACCAGCGCGCCCTCGCCGCCGATGACCACCAGGCCAAGCTGCGCCGGCACCGCCACGCACAGCGCCGTCAGCAGCAGCGGCGCCGCCCGGCTCAGCGTGTTGCGCCAGGAGAACCAGCTCCCGAACGCCCCGGTCCAGACCAGCCGGAAGAACTCAGCGGGCGAGCGGCCCAGCGTCAGCAGGAACACGCAGAACAGGCCCGCCGCCGCCAGGATGGCGAGCGCCGGCACCAGCCCCGCCTCCAGCGCCTGCCGCAGCCGGAAGGTGCTGTCGGTCCTGGGCCGGGGCGCCGCGGCGACCGCTGCTTCCGCGGCGCTCAGGCGAGCGAGCCTTTCACGCCCTCGGCCAGCCAGTTCATCGACTCAAGCTCGATGGCGGTCTCCGGATAAGCGGACCCGGCGGCGACCACCTGCTTGCCGGCGTTGTCCATCAGCGGGCCTTTGAACACGGCGAAGCCGCCCTTCATGATCTCGGCCTTTGCGGCGTCGGCCCGCTTGCGCGCCGTTTCGCCGACCGCCGGGCCGTAGGGAGACATCTTGATGAACCCTTGCGCCAGCCCGCCTCGGGTGAAGTTTGGCAGCGGCTCGCCTCCCTGCATCTTGGCCGCATACATCTTGTACACCTCCGCCCAGTTCCACTCGGCGCCGGTGAGGTATCCCTTGGGGGCGAGCGCGGACTGGTTGGCGTGGTAGCCGCACGTGTAGGCGCCGCGGCCTTCGGTGGTCTGCACCACCACCTTCGGGCCGTCCACGTGGCAGGTGATCACGTCCGCGCCGCCGTCGATCAGCGCGTTGGTGGCTTCTGCCTCCTTGATGGGCATCGACCAGTCGCCGGTGAACACCACGGCCACCGTGATGGACGGGTCCACCGAGCGCGCGCCGAGCGCGAAGCTGTTGACGTTGATCAGCACCTGCGGGATGGGCTTGGCCGCGACGAAGCCGAGCTTCTTCGATTTCGTCGCGTGCGCCGCCACGATGCCGTTGAGGTACTGGCCCATGCCGATGTAGCCGAAATACGACCCGGCGTTCATCGGGTGCTTGCCCCTGTCCCACAGGCCACCGCAATGCCGGAACTGCACGCCGGGTTCCGCGGCCGCTTCGCGCAGCATGTAGGGGTCGAAGTAGCCGAAGCTCGTGGGGAACAGCAGCGCCGCTTCGTCGAGCTTGATCATGCTCTGCATGGTCTTCACGACGTCGTCGGTCTCAGGGACGCGCTCCTCTTCCAGGACGGTGATGCCGGGCATGGACTTGATGGCGGCGGCGCCCTCGGCGTGGGCCTGGTTGTAGCCGTAGTCGTCCTTGGGACCGACATAGATAAAGCCGACCGTGACCGGCTTCGGCGCGGCGCGGGCCAGGCGTCCGGACGCCAGCAGGCCGGCGCCTGTGCCCAGCCCGGCGATCACGCGGCGGCGGGTCGGGCCCTGGATCACCGTCATGGGGCAGCCTCCTTGCAACGTCGGTTCGACCATGCAGTCCGCGTGCCAGAAAACGCCATCAGGATACCGTCAGAACGCCGCCATGGCCCGGCCCACCTGCGCCATGAAGCGCGCCCGGCTTTCCGGTGTCGAGACGTTCATGGCGTAGTGCCCGAGGAACGTGACCGGCTTGCCCATGCCGACGTTGTGGCGCAGGTAGCGGCAGACCAGCTTGCGCGGGTAGTCGCCCATCAGCCGCGCCCGCCACCGGGTCTGCCCGTAGGTCACGACGCCGCCGAGCTTCTGCAGGTGGGTGAGGCCGCCCTGCACCCGGCCGTCGGGCTGAAGATGGAACGACACGCCGGGCAGCATCACCCGGTCGATCCAGCCCTTCAGGATCGCCGGCGGGCCGAAGCTCCAGGCGGGGAAGCACAGCACCAGCCCCTGCGCCGCCCGCAGCCGCGCGACGTGCTCCGCCACGGGCGCGACGTTGTCCGGCATGGCGTGGTAGCCCAGGCGCTCGGCGCGCGACATGACGGGGTTGAACGCTTCGGCGTTCAGGTCCAGCAGATCGACTTCGTGCCGCGGCGACAGGGAGGCGGCGATACGGTCCCGGAGCGCGGCGTTGAAGCTCGTTTCGACCGGGTGGGCATATACCAGCAGCACGCGCATCGTTGCTTATGCCCTCCTTCTTGCGGCGCCGATGCTGCGCTC
>CAXUIQ010000215.1:6591-6930 GCA_964250815.1 uncultured Acetobacteraceae bacterium | reverse complement strand
AGGTCGATCGAAGCTCCGGCGGCCTGAGCGGGCTGATGGCCGTCCACCTGGACATCCTGGCGACCGACGGCGCCCGGGCGGGCTTCGCCGAGGCGCGGGTGTCCCGGTCGTCCACCACGGGCAGCGACCTCCGCGGCGCGCTGTATGACCTTACCCGGCAGATGATGGACGACATGAACGTGGAACTCGAATTCGAGATCCGCCGCTCGCTGCGCGACTGGCTGCAGGACCCGACCGCCGCCCCGCCGCCGGCGCCGGTGGAGCAGCAGGACCTTCCGGCTCCCTGAGCCGGTCAGCCGCCCAGGTAGGCTGCGGCGACGCCCGGGTTGCTGGCGACCT
>CAXUIQ010000215.1:0-6581 GCA_964250815.1 uncultured Acetobacteraceae bacterium | reverse complement strand
CGCCGCCGGGCCGGACAGGACGATGCGCCCGGTCTCCAAAACGTAGGCGTGGTCCGCCACGTCGAGCGCCGCGGAGGCGTTCTGCTCCACGAGCAGGATCGTCGTGCCCTCCGCCTTCAGCGACGCGATGATCGCGAAGATTTCCTCCACGAACAGCGGCGCGAGGCCCATGCTCGGCTCGTCCAGCAACAAGAGGCGCGGGGCGCCCATCAGCGCCCGGCCGATGGCCAGCATCTGCTGCTCCCCGCCCGACATCGAGCCGGCAAGCTGGCGCAGCCGTTCCCGCAGCCGGGGAAAGCGGGCCAGCACGCCGTCCTGCCGCCGGGCTACCTCGCCGCGTCCCGGCACCAGGTAGGCGCCGAGCGCCAGGTTCTCCGCGACCGTCAGCTCGGCGAAGCATTGCCGGCCCTCCGGCACCTGGCGCAGCCCGGCGGCGGCGATCCGGTGCGCGGCCTGGCCCGTGATGTCCTGCCCGGCGAAGCGGACCCGCCCGGCGCGCGGGCGCACCAGGCCGGAGACGGCGCGCATCGCCGTGGTCTTGCCGGCGCCGTTCGCGCCGATCAGGCAGACGACCTGGCCCTCCCCCACGGCCATGGACACGCCGCGCAGCGCCGCCGTGCGGCCATAGGCCACCTCCAGCCCGTCGATCTCCAGGCTGCTCATCCGGCGCCGCGCACCCCGGCCCTGGCGCCGGCCGCGAGGCGGGCGGCGACCTTGTGGCCGAGGTAGGCCTCGATCACCGCAGGCTCTTGCCGCACGGCCTGCGGCGCCCCCTCGAAGATGCGCTTGCCGAAGTTCAGCACGGTCACGGTGTCGGAAATGTCCATGACGAAGCCCATGTCGTGCTCCACGAGCAGCACCGTGGCGCCGAAGCCGCTGAGCCGGCGGACGAGAGTCGCGAGGGCCTCGGTTTCCGCCGGGTTCATGCCGGCAGCCGGCTCGTCCAGCAGGATCAGGCGCGGCTCGGGCGCCATGGCGCGGGCGATCTCCAGGCGGCGCTGGTCGCCGTAAGACAGCGCCTGCGCCCGCAGCCCGGCCTTGTCGGCGAGGCCAACGAGGTCGAGCGCCGCACGCGCCCGGGCTACCGCGCGCCGCTCCTCCGCCCGGAAGCGCGGCAGGCGCAGCACCACGCCGAGCAGGCCCACGGCAAGCCGGGCGTGCAGGCCGGTGAGCACGTTCTCCAGCACCGTCATCGCGGCGAACACGCGGATGTTCTGGAAGGTGCGGGCGAGGCCCAGCGCCGCGCGCCGGTCGGCAGGCAGCCCCGTCACGTCCTGCCCGGCGAAGCGGATGCGCCCGGCGCTGGGCGGCACGAGGCCGGACACCAGGTTGAACAGCGTGGTCTTGCCGGCGCCGTTCGGCCCGATCACCGCGTGGACGCCGCCCGGCATCACCTGCATATCGACGCCGTCCACCGCGACCAGCCCGGCGTAGCGGCGGGTCAACCCATCCAGTTCGAGCAACGGGGTCATGCGGCGGTGCGGGCGCCGATCCGCTTCATGCGCAGCGCCAGCAGGCCGTTCGGCAGGAACAGCACGGCGAGCACGATGATGACGCCGTTCAGCACCAGCCGGATGTCGCTGACCCCGCGCAGCAGTTCCGGAAGCAAGGTCAGCACCCAGGCGCCCACCACCGGGGCGAGCGGCGTGCCAATGCCGCCCAGCAGCACAAAGGACAGGATGGTGACGGCCGGCTCGAAGCCGTACTCGTTGGGGCCGATGAAGCTCGACACGTGGGCGGAAAGGCACCCCGCGAGGCCGGCCAGCGTGGCGGACGCCAGCAGCGCGCCCATCTTGTAGCGCCGGACCGGCACGCCCATGACCTCCGCCGCGGTCTCGTCCTCCCGCATCGCCTCCATCGCCCGGCCGATGCCGCTCCGCCCGACCAGCCACAGCGCCAGCACCGCGGCGCCGAGCAGGCCGTAGATCATGGCGGCCGTCGCGCGCTCCGGGATGCCGGACAGGCCCAGCGCGCCGCCGAACAGGTCCACGTTGAGGTACACCGCGCGCAGCACCTCGCCCAATCCGATGGTGGCGATGGCGAGATAGACGCCCGCCAGCCGCAGCGTCGGCACGCCGATGGCCAGCGCGAACGCCACCGGCACGACGACGGACAGCGGCAGCACCGCGGCGAACGGCAGGCCGAGCTTCAAGGTCATCAACGCGGAGGAGTAGGCGCCCAGCCCCATGAACGCCGCCTGCCCCAGCGACAACTGGCCCACCGCCAGCACCACGTACATCGACAGCGCCAGCAGCCCGTTGATGCCGAGCGCATACACCAGGTTCTGGTAGGTCCACAGCAGGTCGTCGAGCCAGGCGGGCATCAGGCCCGCCGCAGCACGGCGCGGCCGAACAGGCCGGAGGGCCGGCTCCACAGCACGGCCACCAGGATCAGGAACGCCACGGCTTCCTTGAGGTTGGACGACACGTAGCCCGCGGTCATCACCTCGATCACCCCCAGCGCCAGCCCGGCCAGCAGCGCGCCGCGGATGTCGCCCAAGCCGCCCACGATGATGACGACGAAGCCGCGCAGCATCATCGCCTCACCCATGTAGGGGTGGATCGCGTTGAAGTTCAGCCCGATCAGCACCCCCCCTGCCCCGGCCAGGCAGCCGGAGATGAAGGAGACCAGCGCCGCCGCCCGCCCGGTGTCGATGCCCATGAGCTGCGCCGCATCCGGCTTCTCCGCCATGGCGCGGATCGCGAGGCCCAGCCGGGTGCCGCGCATCAATGCCAGGAGTGCGCCCACCAGCACCGCCGTGGCAACCAGGATCAGGATTTGCGCCGCCGTGATGCGGATGACGCCGACGTGGAAGGCGTCCGCGCTCACGAGGTCCGGCGGCAGGCGGCGGATGTCGGGGCCGAGCCAGCTCGTCAGCGCCGAGTAAAGCGCCAGCACCCCGCCGAGCGTGACCATGAGCGACGACAGCTCCGGCGCCTGGATGCGGCGCAGCCGGGCCAGCAGCACCCAGTCGAGCACGACGGCGATGCACCCGGCGCCCAATGCCGCGAGCGGCAGCGCCAGCCAGATGGAGGCGCCCTGCCGGGTCATCCACAACGCCAGCAGAGCGCCGGCGGAGAAATAGAACCCGTAGGTCAGGTTGATGACCCGCAACACGCCGAACATCAGCGTGAAGCCGAGGGCGAACAGGGCATAGGCGGCGCCGAGCAGGACGCCGTTCACAAGCTGCTGGGCGAGCATCGCCGGGTCCTATGGGGTTCGCGCGCGCGCCGCAAGCCCTTGGCCCGGGCCGCTACTGCGGGGCGATGATGAACTTGCCGCCCTGCATGGCCAAGACCACCACGCCTTCGGTGCTGGCGGGGTCGCGGCCGGGGGTGAAGGTGAACGGCCCCATCACGCCGTCGTACTTGGTAGCCAGCAGGGCGTCGCGGATCTTGGCCGGCTCGGGCGCCCCGGCGCGGGCGATGGCGTCGGCCAGGATGTGCATGCAGTCATAGGCTTGCGCGGCGAACTGGTCGGGGTCGTGGCCGTACTTCGCGCGGAACTTGGCGACGAAGGCCTGGTTCGCCGGGTCGTCCTTGCCCACAAACCACGGGCTGCCGACCAGCAGCCCGTCCGCCGCCGCGCCCGCGATCTCGCCCAGCTTCGGCGAGTTGCTGCCGTTGCCGCCGACGAACAGCGTTTCCGGGCCGAAGCCCAGTTGCCGCGCTTGCAGCAGCACGCCGGACACCGGCTCGACCAAGGCCGAGATGCCGACCGCGTCCGGGTGCAGCGACTTGATCTTGGTCAACTGCGCGCTGAAGTCGGTGTCCTTGCTGCCGAAGCTCTCGATGGCCAGGATGTTGAGCCCGGCCTTCTCGGCCGCGCCCTTCATGGTGTCGAAGCCCGACTTCGAGAACGCATCGTCGTTGGCGTACATCAGCGCGATCGTCTTCACCCCGCGCGCCCTGGCCCGCGCCAGCGTCACCGGGATCACGTCGCTTTCCGGCAGGCTGGTGCGGAACACGTAGGGGCCGATCTCGGTGATGCCCGCGGCCGTGGTGCTGGTGCCGATGATCGGGATCTTGCGCTCGTTCGCCACCGGGCCGGCCGCGAACATCTCGTTCGACAAGGTGGGGCCGATGATCGCCACCGCCTTGTCGCGGCCGATCAGCTTGCGGGCGGCATTGATCGCCTGGTCCTTGTTGGCGGCGCTGTCCTCCACCGTCAGCGCGATCTTGCGGCCCCCCACGCCCTGCGCGTTGACCTCCTCCAGCGCCAGCTCCAGCCCGGCGCGGATCGCGGTGCCGTAGGCGGCGTTGGGGCCGCTCAGGATCTCGATCGCGCCCACGGGGATCGGTGCGCCGCCCTGCGCCATGGCGGCCGGGGCCGTCGCCAGCACGGCGGCGGCGGCGAGCAAGGTTCTGCGGAGCATCGTGGGTCATTCCCTTCGAGGACAACGGACCGGGCCGGGACCGTAGTCGAACCGGCCCGATAATCAAGGCGGCTTGCACCGGCCCCGACTTGCACCCGCGTATGCGCCGGGCCATGGGAGCGCGATGACCACGCTCCGGATCGCCACCTGGAACATCAACTCGCTCCGCCTCCGGCTGCCGCTGGTGGAGCGGCTAGTGGCGGCGCTCGACCCGGACGTGATCTGCCTGCAGGAAACCAAGGTGCCGGACGAGCTGTTCCCCGACGCGGCGCCGGGCACGTTCGGCTACCCCCACGTCGCCCGGCGCGGCATGAAGGGCTACAACGGCGTCGCGGTCCTGTCGCGCGTGCCGCTCGTCCCGCTGGACGGCCCCGACTGGTGCGAGCGCGGCGACTGCCGGCATGTCGGGGTGGCGCTTTCGACGCCCGCGGGACCCGTGGCGCTGCACGACTTCTACGTGCCCGCCGGCGGGGACGAGCCGGACCCGGCGGCCCCGAAGTTCGCCCACAAGCTGGCCTTCGTGGCCGAGGTCACCAACTGGTTCGCAGCCCGCCGCCCCGAGCGCTGCGTCCTGGCCGGCGACCTCAACATCGCGCCGATGGAGCACGACGTTTGGAGCCACAAGCAGCTTCTTGCCGTCGTATGCCACACGCCCGTGGAGGTCGCGGCAATGGAGGCCTGGATGCGGACGGGCTTCGTCGATGCCATGCGGCACTTCGTGCCGGCGGAGCAGAAGCTCTACACCTGGTGGTCCTACCGCAACCAGGACTGGAAGCAGGCCAACCGCGGCCGGCGGCTGGACCACGTTTGGGTCAGCCGCGACATGGCGCCGGGCCTGCGGTCGTGCACGGTGCTGACCGAGGCGCGGGACTGGCCGCGGACGTCGGACCACGTGCCGGTCTGCGTCGAGCTTGACGTGTAGCCGCACGCATCCCGCCGCCAGCGGCCGTCACGTCACGTAGATCGTGATCTTGCGCGACATGACCGGCGGATCGAACAGCCTATGCTCGGCGTCCCCAAGCACGAGCTGGAGCGTGTGCCGCCCGCGCGGCAGGTCGAGGCGGGTCTCGGTTTGCCCGGCGCCGAAATGCAGGTGGTTGCGGTCGGAGGGGATCGGCTCGTCCGGGTTCAGCGGCTCGCTGACATCGACCAGCAGGTGGTGGTGCCCGAAGTTGGGCGTCGCGTCGCCCGCATGGGTCACGCCCATGTTGCGCAGCCCGAAGCGGCACCAGAACGCGCCGCGGAGACGGTCCCCGTTGTGCGGCCAGATGATGTAGAGCAGCGTGTCCTTCGGCGAGGGCGTCCTGTCGGCCCAGGCCGGCGCGGATGCAGCGGCCGTGGCAAGGGCAGCGGTTCGCAGCAGCGTTCTTCGGTCGGTTGGCATGATGTTCCTTTCGGGCGCTTGCGCATGTTCAAATCCAAGGCTCACTCGGTCCGGACCAGGCGCAGGCCGTGCGTCGGGTACCTCACGGAAGCGTCGTAGAAGTCGCGGCTCGATGGCCGGAGGTACTTCGCATCCGCCACCCAGGAGCCGCCGCGCAGCACGCGCTCGCGGCAGTCGGGAGCGTCCCAGGCATCCGTCCCGACGCGCGGCGCGTCCTGGTAGCCGGGGTGCCAGCAATCGGCCACCCATTCCGCGACGCCGCCGCCCATGCCGAACAGGCCGAACGGGTTGGGCGGATAGGCTTCGACCGCAGGCGGGTCCTGGATGCTGACCGGCTCGCCGCAGCCCTTGCAGCTTGCCTTGCCGGGCACCATGGCGTTGCCCCAGTAATAGCGCGTTTCCGTCCCGGCACGGGCGGCGTACTCCCATTCCGCCTCGGTCGGCAGCCGGTAGTGGTTGCCCGTCGCCACGGACAGCCACGCCGCATACCGGGTCGCGTCGTCCCAGCTCACGTTGGTGACCGGCTGGTCCGGCCTGCCCTTGGGCTGCAGCGTGCACGCCCCCGCGTCCACGCAGGCCTGCCATTCCTGGACCGTAACGGCGGACCTGCCCATCTGGAACGGCTCGACCAGGACGGTGTGCACCGGGCGCTCCGAATGGTCGTCGTTGCTCCCCATGCGCAGGATGCCGCCGGGCAGCGTGACCATCTTCGGCTCGGGTACCGGCGGCGGAACCGCCGGCCTGGAGGTTTGCAGGGCGTCCCGCACCGCATCCGGCTGGTGCGGGCTGGCGGCTTCGGCTGCGACCGGGCCGGCTGCAGAG
>CAXUIQ010000214.1:2825-6930 GCA_964250815.1 uncultured Acetobacteraceae bacterium | reverse complement strand
CCTCGACGGCGCGATCATGCGGCTGGAGTCGCTGGCCGCCGCCGCCGTGGACGCCGTGCCGGCCTGCCCCGGCGCCGCGGCGCTGCGCAGCCACATCCTGACCGAGACCATGCGGTTGCTGCCGAAGGAGCTGGCGCGGCACGCGGCATGATCGAGGCGATCCTCGGGGGCGCCGCCCGCCGGGTCGATCTTCGGGCACGGCGCGACCGGCTGGTGGCCAGCCCGCGCTTCCGGCGCTGGGCCGCGGCCTTCCCGTTCACCCGGCCCATCGCCCGGCGCCGCACCCGGGCGCTGTTCGACCTTTGCGCCGGCTTCGTTTACTCGCAGG
This sequence comes from uncultured Acetobacteraceae bacterium, assembly GCA_964250815.1. Classification (GTDB taxonomy): domain Bacteria; phylum Pseudomonadota; class Alphaproteobacteria; order Acetobacterales; family Acetobacteraceae; genus CAHJXG01. The sequence continues at coordinate 6,602 of CAXUIQ010000214.1, read as the reverse complement.
TGCTGCACGCCTGCGTGCAGTTGCGGCTGTTCGACATCCTCGCGGACGGACCGCAGACGGCCGACGCGCTGGCGGCCCGGCTCGGCATCCCGCTGGACCGGACGCTGCGGCTGCTGCTCGCCGCCGCCTCGCTGCGGCTGCTGGCCCGGCGCCGGGGCGGGCGGTTCGGCCTGGGTCCGCTCGGCGCGGCCATGGTCGGCAACGCCGCGGTGTCGGCCATGGTGCTGCACCACCGCGAACTCTACGCGGACCTGAGCGATCCCGTCGGGCTGCTGCAAGGGCGGACGGCGACCGGCCTATCCCGCTATTGGGCATACTCCGGCAATGCCGACGCCGCCGGGCTGGGCCGCAGCGAGACCGCCGACTACACGGCGCTGATGGCCGCGTCGCAGCCGCTGGTGGCCGGCGAAGTCCTGGCCGCCTACCGAGTCGGGCGGCACCGTTGCCTGCTGGACGTGGGCGGGGGCGACGGCAGCTTCCTGCAAGCGGCGGCGGCGCGGGCGCCGGCGCTGCGGCTCATGCTGTTCGACCTGCCGCCGGTTGCGGAACAGGCCCGTGCCCGGCTCGCCGCCGCCGGGCTGGCCGGGCGGTTCGCGGCGACGGGCGGAGACTTCCTGGCCGACCCGCTGCCCCAGGGCGCCGACATCGTCTCGCTGGTCCGGGTGGTCCATGACCACGACAACCCGGCTGCGCTCGACATCCTGCGCGCCGCGCGCCGCGCACTGCCGCCGGGCGGCACCCTGCTGCTGGCCGAACCCATGGCCGGGACGTCCGGCGCCGAGCCGATCGGCGACGCCTACTTCGGCTTCTACCTCCTGGCGATGGGCCGTGGCCGCGCCCGGACGCAGGCGGAACTGGTGGCCCTGCTGAACGCCGCCGGGTTCGGCAGCGTGCGCCATGTCCCCACGCATACGCCGCTGCTGGTCAGCGTGCTCGTTGCAAAGGCGACAGGGGCTGCCGGGCATTTGTAAATGCTAGTTGACATGCTGAGCCGTCAGGATAAGTTGACAGAACACGGAGGCCGTATCGGCCCGCGCAGCTCCGGGAGGGCACAGATGGAAGCAATGGCAGTCGTGCTCACCGGTCCCGAGCGCCTGGCGCTCAGCCGCCTGACGCTCGACGCCGCCGGTCCTGGGGATGTCGTCGTCGATATCGAGTGGAGCGGCATCAGCACGGGGACCGAGCGCCTGCTCTACGCCGGGACGATGCCGCACTTCCCCGGCATGGGCTACCCGCTGGTGCCGGGCTACGAGTCGGTCGGCCGCGTCGCCGCGGCGGACGCCGGCACGGGGCGGCAGGTTGGCGAGCGGGTGTTCGTGCCGGGCGCGCGCTGCTTCGGCGACGTGCGCGGCCTGTTCGGCGGGGCCGCGTCCCGCGTCGTGGTGCCGTCCGGGCGGCTCGCTGCGTTCGACGAGCGGCTGGGCGAGCAGGGCGTGCTGCTGGCCCTGGCCGCGACCGCGCGGCACGCCTTGGCGCTGCCGGGCGTGGCGGCGCCGGATCTCATCATCGGGCATGGCGTGCTCGGCCGCCTGCTGGCCCGGCTCGCCGTGCTGTCCGGGGCAAGGCCCGTCGTGTGGGAGCGCAACCCGGCCCGTGCGGGAGGGGCCGAGGGCTACGACGTGGTTGATCCCGAGTCCGACAGCCGCCGCGACTACCGCGCCATCTTCGACGCAAGCGGCGACGCTGGGCTGCTCGACACGCTGATCGGCCGCCTGGCGCCTGGCGGCGAGGTGGTGCTGGCCGGGTTCTACAGCGACCGGCTGAGCTTCGCCTTCCCGCCGGCCTTTATGCGGGAAGCGCGCATCCGCATCGCCGCGCAATGGGCGTCGGCGGACCTTGCGGCGGTGGCAGGGCTGGCCGGGTCGGGGGAGCTGTCGCTGGCCGGGCTGCTGACGCACCGCAGCGCGGCGGGCGACGCGGGCAGCGCATACCGCACCGCCTTCGACGATCCGGCCTGCCTCAAGATGATCCTCGATTGGAGAGCCTGCCCATGAACGCCGTCGCACCCTCCACGCAGGCTAAGCCGGGGCAGGCCCCAGCGAACATGAGCATGACCGAGGCGCTCCGGGCGGAGGCCGCGGTCGAGCCGGATGCGGTCGCGACCACGCCCGCGAAGAAGGAAACGCAGGTCATCGCGATCTACGGCAAGGGCGGCATCGGCAAGAGCTTCACCCTCGCCAACCTCAGCTACATGATGGCGCAGCAGGGCAAGCGCGTGCTGCTGATCGGCTGCGACCCCAAGAGCGATACGACCTCGCTGCTGTTCGGCGGGCGGAGCTGCCCGACGATCATCGAAACCTCGTCCAAGAAGAAGCTCGCCGGGGAGAAGGTGTCCATCGGCGACGTGTGCTTCATCCGGGACGGCGTGTTCGCCATGGAGCTGGGCGGCCCGGAGGTCGGGCGCGGCTGCGGCGGGCGCGGCATCATCCACGGCTTCGAGCTGCTGGAGAAGCTCGGCTTCCACGACTGGGGCTTCGACTACGTGCTGCTGGACTTCCTGGGCGACGTGGTGTGCGGCGGCTTCGGCCTGCCGATCGCGCGGGACATGTGCCAGAAGGTGATCGTGGTCGCGTCGAACGACCTGCAATCGCTGTATGTCGCGAACAACGTGTGCTCCGCCGTGGATTATTTCCGGCGCATGGGCGGCAACGTCGGCGTGGCCGGCATGGTGATCAACAAGGACGACGGCACCGGGGAGGCGCAGGCGTTCTCCGACGCGGTGGGCATCCCGGTGCTGTCCGCCATCCCGGCCAACGAGGACATCCGCCGCAAGTCCGCCAACTACGAGATCATCGGCAAGCCCGGCGGCGAGTGGGCGCCTATGTTCGAACGGCTGGCCGAGCAGGTGGCCGGCGCCCCCCCGGTGCGCCCCGCGCCGCTCTCGCACGACGCGCTGCTCAACCTGTTCAAGGGCGACGCCGTGGGACGCAGCGTCGTCTTGCAGCCCGCGACCGAGGCCGACATGTGCCCGGCCACGGTGCGCAGCAAAGCCTCCCTCGAAGTCATCTACGAGGGCGCGTGACCGTGGACGGCTCCATCGCCCCTGCGATCCCGCCAGTCACCGGCTCCGGCTGCCATGGCGGGCGGGACACGATGGTGGAGGCGGCGCGGGCGGCGGGCAAGAGCGCCGCGATGGACCGGCTGATGCAGGACTACCCGCGCGGCCCGCACGACCAGCCGCAGTCCATGTGCCCGGCCTTCGGCTCCTTGCGGGTGGGCCTGCGGATGCGGCGCACGGCGACGATCCTCAGCGGCTCCGCCTGCTGCGTGTATGGCCTGACCTTCACCTCGCACTTCTACGGCGCGCGGCGCACGGTGGGATACGTGCCGTTCAACTCGGAAACGCTGGTGAGCGGCCAGTTGTTCGAGGACATCCGCGACGCGGTGTACGAGACGGCGAAGCCCGCGGACTACGACGCCGTGGTCGTCATCAACCTTTGCGTGCCCACTGCGTCGGGCGTGCCGCTCGACCGGCTGCCCAAGCAGATCGACGGGGTGCGGATCATCGGCATCGACGTGCCGGGCTTCGGCGTGCCGACCCACGCCGAGGCCAAGGACGTGCTGGCCGGCGCGATGCTGCGCTACGCCCGCACCGAGGCCGAGCAAGGCCCCGTCGCCCGGCCTCGCCAGCAGCAGGACCTTCCCACCGTCGCCATGATCGGCGAGCTGTTCCCGGCGGACCCGCCCGGCGTCGGCGCGCTGCTGGCGCCCATGGGCCTGGCCGTGGCGCCGCCGCTGCCGTCGCGCGAGTGGCGCGACCTTTACGCGGCACTTGAT
>CAXUIQ010000214.1:0-2815 GCA_964250815.1 uncultured Acetobacteraceae bacterium | reverse complement strand
CCGTGCTACACGGCGACGATCCGCGAGTTCCGCGCCGCCGGCCGCCCGGTGGTGGGCAGCGCGCCCGTGGGGGTCGAGGGCACCGCCGCCTGGCTTGATGCGGTGGCAGCCGCCGCCAACGTGTCCGCGGACCGCATCGACGCCGCCAAGGCGCGCGCCCTGCCGGCCATCCGCGCGGCGCTCGACGCCAACCCGGTCCGCGCCCGCGTCACCGTGTCCGGCTACGAAGGGTCCGAGTTGCTGGTCGCGCGCCTGCTGATCGAGGCGGGCGCCGAGGTGCCCTATGTCGGCACCGCCTGCCCGCGCACCGAATGGAGCGACGCCGACCGCGAATGGCTGGAAGCGCATGGCGCGCACGTCCAGTACCGCGCCTCGCTGGAGCAGGACCTGGCGGCCATGCTGGACGTGCGCCCGGACCTCGCCGTGGGCACGACGCCCTTGGTGCAGAAGGCCAAGGAGCTGGGCATCCCGGCGCTGTATTTCACCAACATGGTCTCCGCCCGGCCGCTGTTCGGCGCGGCCGGAGCCGGGTCGCTGGCCGGGATCGTTTCGGCGCAGATCGGCGGCGGCGCGCGGTTCGGCCGCATGGTGGACTTCTTCGAGGGCGTCGGCGCCGGCGCCACGGCTGGATACGGCTCCAATGGCGTCCCTCAGGAGCCGAAAGGCTCGCGCGAACGCTACCGCAAGGCGCGCGAGGCCCGCGCCCGCGCCAACGAAGCCGTGGGGAGCTGAGCCGTGCTGGTGCTCGACCACGACCGGGCCGGGGGCTACTGGGGCGCGGTCTATGCCTTCACCGCCATACGCGGCCTGAGGGTGGTGATCGATGGCCCTGTGGGCTGCGAGAACCTGCCGGTCACGGCGGTGCTGCACTACACCGACGGCCTGCCGCCGCACGAGCTGCCGGTCGTCGTCACCGGGCTGTCCGAGGACAACCTGTCGATGGACGGCACGGAGGGCGCGCTGCGCCGGGCGGCGGCGACGGGCGATGTGGACATGCCCTCCGTCGTGGTGACCGGCAGCATCGCCGAGATGATCGGCGGCGGCGTGACGCCCGAGGGCAGCAACCTGCTCCGCTTCATCCCGCGTACCATCGACGAGGACCAGTGGCAGGCGGCGGACCGGGCGATCTACTGGCTGTGGACCGAGTTCGGCGCCAAGCGTGCGAGGCCGAAGCCGCGTGCCCCCCGCCCACCCGACGCGAAGCCGCGGGTCAACATCATCGGCCCCATCTACGGCACCTTCAACATGCCGTCCGACCTGGCCGAGATCCGCCGGCTCGTCGAAGGGGTGGGCTGCGAGATCAACCTGGTGTTCCCGCTCGGCGCGCACATCGAGGATGCGGCGCGACTGCCGGACGCGGACGTGAACATCTGCCTGTACCGCGAGTTCGGCCGCCAGCTTTGCGAGGAGCTGGACCGCCCCTACCTGCAAGCGCCCATCGGCCTGTTCGCCACGACCAACTTCCTGCGCAAGCTCGGCGAACTCACGGGGCTGGACCCCGAGCCGTTCATCGAGCGCGAGAAGCACACGACGATCAAGCCCGTCTGGGACCTGTGGCGCAGCGTGACGCAGGACTTCTTCGCCACCGCAAGCTTCGCCGTGGTGGCGACGGACACCTATGCGCGCGGCCTCCGGGGCTTCCTGGAGGGCGAGCTGGGCATCCCCTGCACCTTCAGCTTCGGCCGCACCGCCGGCACGAAGCCGGACAACGCCGCCGTGCGCGCCGCGATGCGCACGACGCCGCCCTTCGTCCTGTATGGCTCCTTCAACGAGCGGATGTATGCGGCGGAGCAGGGTGCCCGCTGCATGTTCATCCCTGCGTCCTTCCCCGGCGCGGTAGTCCGCCGCGCCACTGGCACGCCGTTCATGGGGTATGCCGGGGCGACCTACCTGGTCCAGGAGTTCTGCAACGCGCTGTTCGACGCGCTGTTCCACATCCTGCCGCTCGGCACGGACATGGACCGGGTGGACCCGACGCCGGTGGCGGCCAGCGAATGGAACGCGGGTCCCTGGGACGACGGCGCGGTGGCGCTGCTGGACCAGTACGTCGAAAGCGAGCCGTTCCTGGTGCGGATTTCGGCGGCCAAGCGGGCGCGGGACCGGGTGGAGCAGGACGCGAAGCGGGCGCGGGAAGGCCGGGTCACCGCGGCGCGCGTCGAGCAGTCGCTGGCCGCGATGGCCGCGGGACGGGCGGCGTGAGCGCCCGGCGCGGGACATCCGGGCAACAAACATCCGCCGGGCATCCCCCGTCGGACGGTGGCCGGGGGGGGGGCCGGCGCGCGGCCCGGCCGGCCGGGGGCCGTGGCCCCCCCCCCCCGCGAGGCCCTGCCGCACGGGAGAAGTGCGGCGACAGCGGGAAAAGGAGGTTCCAACCATGTCTGACGTCAACATGCGGGCCAGCTCGAGTTCGGGGCTGACCGACTCGGAGGCGCGCGAGTTCCACAGCATCTTCGTCACCAGCTTCATCGTGTTCACGGTGATCGCGATCATCGCGCACTTCCTGGTCTGGCAGTGGCGCCCGTGGCTGCCTGGGCCGAACGGCTACGCAGGGCAGCAGACGCTGCTGGACGGCGTGATGTTCGCAAAATCATTCCTGGCCTGAGGGAGAACACCGATGTGGCGTGTATGGCTGCTCTTTGATCCGCGTCGCGTGCTGGTCGCGCTGTCCGTGTTCCTGTTCGTGCTCGCTTTGCTGATCCACTTCATCCTGCTCAGCACGAGCCGGTTCAACTGGCTGGAAGGCCCGACCCGGGGCGGGGGGGGCCCCCCCAGTGGGGCCCCGGCGCCCGCCGGGGGGGCCCCCCGCAAACAACCC
>CAXUIQ010000213.1:3489-6938 GCA_964250815.1 uncultured Acetobacteraceae bacterium | reverse complement strand
CCCTTACGTTTTCCTGGCCAGGGGGGGGGGGGTGTGGGGGGGTGGGGCTATCGGGGGGGGGCGGGGCCACTACCTCGGCGTCGCCGCCGGCACGGTCAGCCTGGTCACGCTGGTCAGCGTGCTGATGGCGCTGAACATGCCGGAATACGGCCGCAGCATCATCTACGGCGTGATCATCCTGGCGCTGCTGCTGCTGTATGGGCGGGAAGGCGGCGAGGCGTGACCTGTCAAAACGTCCGCGCGCCGTTGGTGAACAGGTACACCGCATACAGCGAGGTCGTGGCGCAGACATACAGGCGGTTCAGCTTGGGGCCGCCGAAGCACACGTTGGCCACCCCTTCCGGCACCCGGACCTTGCCGATCAGCGTGCCGTCGGGGTCGTAGCAGTGAACGCCGTCGGCGGCGCTGGTCCAGATGCGCCCGGCCTCGTCGAGACGAAACCCATCGAACAGCCCGGCGGTGCAGGCGGCGAACTCCCGCCCGTTCGCGAGCCGCCCGTCGTCCCCCACGTCGAACACGCGCATGTGCGCCGGAAAGTGCTCGCCATGGGTGCGCCCGGTATCGACGATGTAGAGCCGCCGCTCGTCGGGCGAGAAGGCCAGCCCGTTCGGCTGGACGAAGTCGTCCGCGACGACGGCGACGGCGCCGCTGGCCGGGTCGATGCGGTACACGTGGGACGCGCCGATCTCGCTTTCGGCGCGGTCGCCCTCGTAGTCGCTGTCGATGCCGTAGGTCGGGTCGGTGAACCAGACGCTCCCATCGCTTTTCACCACGACGTCGTTGGGGCTGTTCAGCCGCTTGCCGTCGTAGCGGTCGGCAAGCGTGGCGATGCGGCCGTCATGCTCGGTGCGGCTGACCCGGCGCCCGCCGTGCTCGCAGGTGACGAGGCGGCCCTGCCGGTCCACCGTGTTGCCGTTGGCGTTCCCGGACGGCTGCCGGAACGGCCCGGCGTGCCCGGTGCCCTCGTCGAACCGCATCAGCCGGTTGGCCGGGATGTCGGACCACACCAGGCCGCGGCTGGCCGGGAAGTAGGCCGGCCCCTCGGCCCAATGGCAGCCCGTGAACAGCTTGTGAACATGGGCGGTCGGGTTGAACAGCCGCGCGAACCGCTTGTCCAACGTTTCGTAGTCCTGCGCAGCCATGCGGCCCTCCCCCGGTTCATTGGGGCCGGAGCTTAGCCCTCGGTGCGCCGGGTGGCGAGTTGGAACGCCGCGTGCGTGCGGGGCATGGTGGCGCGGCAGCCGTGCGAACGCTTCTGAAACTTCACGGAACCGTCTCGGGCCGGCCCTGGCGCATGGTGCCCAGGTTGGCCAAAACGTCCCGGGCGAGGGGGGCCGGGCAGGCGCGCACGGCCGGCCGCAGCCGCGCCGCCACATCGTAAGGAACCCACCCCATGCGCTTCATCGCCCCCATGCGCTTCATCGCCTTGAGCCTGCTCCTCGCGTCCCCGGCCTTCGCTGCGGCGACGGACGACGCCGCGGCCTGCACGGCCCGCCGGGCCGAGATCAGCAAGCAGGCGGCCACGTTCAACGGCGACGCCCGGATCAAGCGCCTGATCGACGCGGACCTCAAGCGGGCCTTGAAGGAGCAGGCGGAGGGCGACAACGACGAGTGCATCGAGGCGCTCGACCACGCGACCAAGCTGCTTGCCGGCGACATGTGAGCGGCGCCGCGCCCGTTTCCGATGACATCGCGGTGATGGCTGCCGATTGGCCCGGCGCCGGGCGGGCGCGTCTGGGGCCGCTCTGACATCCTGTCCGGGATGTCCGCGCGCCGGGTAGGGCAGGCTGGGTCGGCCGAAGCCGGGTTCACGTTGCTTGAGGTGCTCGTGGCCCTTGCCATCGCCATCCCTGCGCTTGTGGTGCTTTACCGCCAGGGCGCGGCGGCGATGGGGGTCACGCGGACGGCCGCGACGTATCAGGAAGCCATCTCGCGCGCCCAGTCGCGGCTGGACGCGCTCACCAGCACGGGCCTGGCCACGGGCGAGGGGGAGGGCGACGACGGCGGCGGCTTCCGGTGGCGGACCCGGATCGTGCCGGTCGCCTCCATGCCGCTGACGTCCCGTGCGCCGTCGCAGGCCGCCGGGCCGCCGGTTGCCGGGGGCACGCTCTACGCCGTCGCGGTCGAGATCTCATGGCCCGGCCCCGCGGGGATGCGGCGGTTCCTGTTGGAAACGCGGCGCCTGGGCGCGGCGCCGGCGGGCCGTCCTTGAGGTCCGGGACGCGCCGGGCGGCCGGCGATGCCGGCTTCACCCTGCTGGAAGTGTTGGCAGCCGTGGCCGTGTTCGGCATCGTGCTGGCATTGCTGACCCAGGGCGTGCAATTCGGCCTCCGCGCGGCCCCGCGGGCGGCCCCGGCCCCGGGCCCGCACCGCGCCCGGCCCCCCCGGGGCCCCGCGCGGCGGGGCCTGGTCGCCCTGGCGGACCCGGGGACCTATCCGGAACCCGCCACGCTGCGCGGCACCGCGCAACGCTTGTCGCTTACCACCGAGCTTCCGCTGCACGGCGACGGGCAGGCGCAGCGGGCCGACGCCGTCCTGTCGGCGGAAGGCGGGCGCCTGCTGCTGCGCTGGACGCCGCACCGCCATGCCGAGCTTTACGGCGGGCCGCCGGCGGTGCAGGAAACGGTCATGCTCGACGGCGTGGAGCGGCTTGAGCTGGCGTATTGGGCATCCGGCGCCTGGGTCCCCGTCTGGAACGCCGACAAGCTGCCGGCGCTGGTCCGCGTCCGCATCGTGTTCCCCGGCGGCACGGGACGCCGCTGGCCGCCGCTGCTGATCCAGCCGGTCCGGGAGGCGCTGGAGGAATGAAGCTTCCCGCGCCGCGGCGCAGCCGGGCCGATGCCGGCTTCGCGCTGCTCGTCGTGCTGTGGACGCTGGTCCTGGTTGCGCTGCTGTTCGCGATGCTGGTGGGAGCGTCGCGGTCGGACGCGCAAATGACGGCGAACCTGCGCAGCGCCGCGGAGCTTGAGGCCGTGGCGGACGGCGCGATCCACACGGCGCTGTTCGACCTGCTGCGGCGCGGCGGGGCGGCCCGGGACCTCGCGCTGGCGGCCGGCCGGCTGTCCGGCGCGGAGGTGGGCGTGCAGGTCGTGGACCAGTCCGGGCTGCTGAACCCGAACACCGCGTCGCCGGACCTTCTCGCCGCGCTGATGCTCCGGCTCGGCGCCGACCCGGGACAGGCGGGCCGCGTCGCCGCCGCAGTCGCGGACTGGCGGGCGCCGGGCCGCCGTTCGGCGCGCCGCGGCTTGAAGGCCGCGCAGTACCAGGCCGCGGGGCTGGGCTACGGCCCGCCCGGCGCGCCGTTCGAGACCTTGGGCGAGCTGGGCGACGTGTTCGGCATGACGCCGGACCTGCTCGCGGCACTCGCGCCGCACCTGCCCCTGTATTCGGACGGCGACCCGGACCCGGCGGTGGCCGGCGCGGCCCGCGGCGTCGGCGAGGGGGCGGGG
>CAXUIQ010000213.1:0-3479 GCA_964250815.1 uncultured Acetobacteraceae bacterium | reverse complement strand
ACGCGGGCTATGGCGAGCGCGCCGACCGGGCGGCCCTGCAAACCCTCCGCATCACCGCCGCCGCCCAGCGCGGCGCCGCCCGCGCGGTTCGCAGCGCCGTGATCCGGGTCGGCGCCTCGTCGAACGGGCGCGGCTGGCGCACCCTGGCTTGGGAAACCGTGCCCGCCGGGTGAGGGCAAGGCAGGGCCGGGCGGCACGCGGCATCGAAGCTTGGACCGGCCTCGCGGACGGTCGCGAATGGAGGTGGACTGCGGCCGAGGGCATTCGCAAACACCCGGCAAGCACTGCACCAGTGCCGGAACTTCTTCAAACTGTCTTTTTTCCAATGAGGACTGTCTGGTCCTGGATCGTTAGGAAGCAGCGGATTGACGGTCGGGACTGGCGTTTCGCCTGTCGAACCGGTCGGCTCACCAGAATGGAGAACGGATCATGGCGGCGCTTCCATATCGACACCTGCTGAGGGCGGGCTTGCTGGCCACGACGTGGCTGGCGGCGCTGCCGCCGGCGCATGCCGCGGACAACACGCTGGTCGATGGCAACAACGGCACCCTGCCCTTGCCGACCGGGCAATACGTCACGCCGGTCGCGCCGCTGGCCAACGCGGTGCAGCAGGACCTGAACCCCGGCCTGCCCGACTACCCCAGCTTCGTCGCCGGCGAGGCGGTGCGGTCGCGGCTCAGCCCGGACGGCACGACGCTTGCGATCATCTGCGCCGGGCAGAACACGCTGAACGACACGACCGGCAAGACCGATGCGGCGAACTCGACGCAGTACGTCTTCCTTTACGACGTGTCGGGCGCCAACAAGACCTCGCCCAAGCTGCTCCAGGTGATCAAGCAGGCGAACGCCCATGTCGGCCTGGTCTGGTCGCCGGACGGCAGCACTCTGTATGCCACGGGCGGCAACGACGACGCGGTGTATGCCTACACCCATGCGAGCGGGACGTGGACGCTGGCGGCGGCGATCGCCCTGGGCCACAAGGTCCCGCCTGCCCCCGCCGGCACGACCACGACCACGAACCCTGCCGCGCCTCTCGGCGGCGTCGGCCTCGCCGTGCAGCCGAACGCGAGCGGCCTCGGCATCTCCGACGACGGCGCGACGCTGGTGGTCGCCAACAACTACAATGACTCCATCAGCGTGATCGACACCGCCACCAACACGGTCCGCTACGAGCACGACCTGCGCCCGTACTTCGCGGGCAACGAGGGCACGGACGGCGTCGCCGGGGGCGAGTATCCGCTCGCGGTGGTGGTCAAGAACAACGCGACGGCCTACGTCTCCTCCTACCGCGACCGCGAGGTGGTGGCGGTCGATGTCTCCTCGCCCGCGGGAGGCCATCTGATCACCCGCATCAAGCTCGACGGCAACGCGAGCGGGATGACGCTGAACAAGGCGGAATCGACCTTGTATGTGGCGCAGGACAACGCCGACCAGGTCGCGGTGATCGACACGGGCAGCAACCAGGTCACCGCCCGCATCGATGCGCGCGCCCCGACCGGCGTGCTGGCCGGCCCGCACTACACGGGCGCCGCCACCTTTGCCGTGACGCTCTCGCCCGACGAGAGCGCGCTTTACGCGGTGAACAACGGCTCGAACTCGGTCGCCGTGATCCCGCTGGCCGGCCCGAACGCCAACACGGTCGCCGGCCTGATTCCGACCGCCTACGCGCCCAAGGACATCACCTTCAGCGCCGACGGCACGTGGATGTACATCATCAACGGCAAAAGCGACACCGGTCCCAACCCCGGCAACCTGTTGGGCAACACCGCGCTGATCACCAACATCACCTACCCCGGCGGCAACGCCGCCGCCGCCGCCGCCGCGAAGGCGTCGAACCAGTACCAATTCCAGTTGGAGCACGCGACCCTGGTCAGCGCCCAGGTCCCCAGCAGCGCCGACCTGGCGGCCCTGACCGCCGCGGTGGCCCGCAACAACCTGTACAGCACCCCGCCCAACACGAGCGACGAGTCGGTGATGGGCTTCCTGCACGACAAGATCCAGCACGTGATCTACGTCGTGAAGGAGAACCGCACCTTCGACCAGATCCTGGGCGACCTCACCAACGGCGCCAACGCCGACCCGTCGCTGAACCAGTTCGGCCGGCGCATCACGCCGAACTTCCATCGTCTTGCCAACAACTTCGTGACGCTCGACAACTTCATGGACCCCGGCGACGGCAGCATGGACGGCTGGTCCTGGACCATGCGCGGCCGGGTCACGAGCACGGAAGAGGTAACGCAGCAGATCAACTACGCCGGCGTGAACCGCGGCCTGTCCTATGAATCCGAAGGCTCGAACCGCAACGTGCCGATCGGCGTGGACGGGACGGACGGCCGCGACGCGGCCACCAAGGGCCTGTTCACCGCCGGCTCGGCCCCCTTGCCCGGCGGCACCGCGAACCTCCTGCCGGGCCGCGCCGACGTGGCGGCCACCGATGCCCCGTTCGGCATCCAGAACGGCTACATCTTCGACGCCGTGATGCAGGCCGGCCTGACCGTGCGGAACTACGGCTTCATGACGAACAACATCGGCCCCATCACTTACCCCAACGGCAACCCGATCGAGAACGCAGGCGAGGCCGGCATCGTCCAGGTGGCCGCGCTCAACCCGACCTTGGCGCCGTACACCGACGTGTATTTCCGCGGGTTCGACATGAACGTGTCGGACCAGTGGGACTTCAACGAGTGGAACCGCGAGTTCATGGGCTACATCGCCAACAACAACCTGCCGAGCCTGGAGACGGTGCGCCTGAGCCACGACCACACCGGCAGCTTCGCGACCGCGCTCGCCGGGGTGAACACGCCCGACACCCAGCAGGCGGACAACGACCTCGCCGTGGGCCGTCTGGTCGAGGCGGTGGCGCACAGCCCGTATGCCAACAACACCGTGATCATCGTGACCGAGGACGACTGCCAGGACGGCCCCGACCACTACGACTCGCACCGCGCGACCACCTACGTCGTGGGCGCGTACGTGAAGAAGCGGGCGGTGGTCAGCACGCGCTACAACCAGGTGAGCGTGGTGCGCACGATCGAGGACATCCTGGGCACGCCGCACATCAACCTGAACACCGCCTACCAGCGGCCGATGACGGACGTGTTCGACGTCCAATCCTCTGGCAACTGGAACTACAACGCCGTCGCCTCGACGATCCTGAAGACGACCTCGCTCGCCCTGGCCGACACCGGGGTGAAGTATGCGGAAGGCCCGGACATCCTGCCGCGGCACGATGCGGCCTACTGGGCCAAGGCCACGCGCGGCTTCGATTTCTCGGCGGAGGACCGCGTGCCGGTGGATCTGATGAACGAGGTGATGTGGGAAGGGCTGATGGACGGCAAGCCCTACCCGACGCAGCGTTCGGGCAAGAGAATGGGCACCGTGGCCGCGAACGCGGCGGAGGAGTAGCCGCTCCCAAGGGCGCAAGCTAGCGTGGTGCACGGGTCGGGCGGTGGTGCTGAGGCGCCGGGCGACGTAGGGGG
>CAXUIQ010000212.1:0-6946 GCA_964250815.1 uncultured Acetobacteraceae bacterium | reverse complement strand
TCCATCGTCGCCCGGCTGAACTCGTAGTCCTTCGACTGGCCCTGCGCCACGTCCGTGCGGTAGATCAGCTCGACGATGTCCATGCGGGTGTTGCAGCCGTAGCCGTGCAGGGCCTGCGCCTCCTCCGTGGCGCGCAGCTCTGGCGGCAGCTTCTCCCAAAGCTGGTCGATCAGGTGGCACAGGTCGTGCCGGGTGGCGAAGCCGTCGGTGGCGGCGCGGGTGCGGCTGGAATAGCGGATGTCCTTTTCCCGCTCCTGCGCTTCCTGGACCGTGGTCGGCACGGGGCCGCGGGCCGGGAACAGATCGACCTGGAAGCTGAGGCGGCTCACCCGCGGCGTGCTGTCCAGCACGTATTGCAGCGGAGTATTGGATACCAGGCCGCCGTCCCAATAGAACTCGCCGTCGATCTCGACCGGCGGGAAGCTGATCGGCAGCGCGCCGCTTGCCATGACGTGCTCGACGCGGATGGCGGTCCGGGCGTTGTCGAAGTAGGCGAAGTTGCCGGTGCGGACGTTCACCGCGCCAACGCTGAACCGCACCGTGCGCGCATTGATCCGGTCGAAATCGACCAGCCGCTCCAGGGTGGATCGCAGCGGGCCTGTGTCATAGACGCTGTTCGGCGGGGGCAGGCGGAGCCAGGCGAGGGCGTCCCGCGGATGGAAGAAGCCCGGGGTGCCGAACAGCACCGCCCGCAGCGCGCCCCCCTGGCGCCCGGCGTCGCCCAGGTCGGGCGACGGCAGGCCGGGCCAGAAGGGCGGGGTGACGCCTTCCCAGAACTGCCGCAGCCGCTCCACCCGGCGCTCCGGCGCGTTGCCGGCGATCAGGGCGGCGTTGATCGCCCCGATGGAGATGCCCGCCACCCAGTCCGGCAGGTACTCCGACCCGGCCAGCGCCTCATAGACCCCGCCCTGGTAGCTGCCGAGCGCGCCGCCACCTTGCAGCACGAGGGCCACCGCCTTGGCATAGCCTGCGGGCCGCCGCGGCAGGCGCAGCCCGGTCATGGACGCCCGGGCTGGACGGGGCCGCAGCCCTGTCCGCAAGCAGTGCTGTGCATGGCTGCGTTCCCCTCCACCATCGCGGGCATCCTACCATTGCAAGCCATGGGACGCCACGAGCACACCGGCATCGTTCCGGCCTGGACCAAGCCGACCCGATGCGGCCGCGTTGGAAATGTGCCTGCCTGCCGATGGAGGCGTAGGTGTGTCTCCGTTGTACAATGCAACTTTGGAATGATAACGAGCAATCAGTTCAACCATACGCCATTAAACGTCCACAGGCCTTCTCGTATTGAGAGTGGAACGGCACGGGCCGGCCAGCCAATTTCATTAAGCTGTCAAGCTGTTTGCAGATTTCCATTGGACGGAAACGATCGGCTCACGGGATTGTCAGGGCAACCATAGAACCTGTTGCGGCTTCCTGAATGATAGCTGTATCGAGCAACTTGCGTGGCTCGTCCTGAAGTTCTTACGCCAGAGATAACGTAATATTACGTAAACGATCTATTTAAAGCGCCGCCTTCCGCTTGCGGTTCGATGAGCCGTCCACAAAATCGGTTCAGCCGATAGTGCAGCAGAGTACGCTGGTTAGTTGAAAAGCGAGAACGCAATGCCCCATTCGAGCGCGGACATGGCCTGCCTGGATGCGCCCGAAGCTTCATGGAGCGGCCGTCCCCGCCATGGGCTGCCGCATTCGGCCATCCGCCCGCGGACCGGGCTGGGCCGCTTTTCGCTGCTGCTGGGCGCGTGTGCAACCATCGGCGCGGTCGCCTTGCCGCTCGCCGCTGCCGCCGCGCCGCGTCATCCGACACACGCCGCACATGGCGCAACCCCGGTTGCCACCAGCCATGGGATCAAGCCGGGGCGCGGCCGCCGGGCTTCCGTCCCGCACACCGCACATGTCGCCGCGCGCCAATCCAGGGGGGCGCGCATTGCCGGCGTCAGCCGTCCCGCGCACCCCGGCCGCCCTGCCGCTTCACGCTATGCCGCCAGTCCCGGCGATGTCCGCAACGCCAGCGCCGTGCATCGTGGCCTCGTGCCGCTGGCCAACACGACCTGGGACGACCCGGCGGTGCCGCCCGCCGTGCTGAACGCCATCCAAACGGCCGCCCACGAGTCCGGCATCGACCCGCACCTGCTTGCGGCGATCGCCTGGCGCGAAAGCCGGTTCGACCCGGACGCGCGCAACAGCCAATCCTCCGCAAAGGGCCTGCTGCAATTCACCTCGGGGACATGGCTGCAGGCGGTCCGGGACCACGGCTCGGAGCATGACCTGGCGGATGACGCGGCGGCCATCCGCACCAGCCGGTCCGGCGGCCTCGTGATCCCCGATCGGGTGAAGTCCGACATCCTGCGGCTGCGCAGCAACCCCGTCCTGTCGGCGAAGCTGGCCGCAGACAACATGCAGCGGGAGCGGGCCGCATTGGAAGCGCGGTTCGGGCGGCGCGTGACCTCCGCGGACCTTTACCTGATCCACGTCCTCGGGCCGACCGGCACCACGCGCTTCCTCGAAGCGCTGGCCAAGCGGCCGAGCGAGTCCAGCTTGAAGGTGGCAAGCTGGAAGGTGATGCGCAACGCCGGCCTCCTGGCGCAGGACGGGCGTCCGCTGACCGTGGCCAACACCTACGCCGCCGCCGAGAGGATGCTCGACGCGCAGCACCTGCACTCGGCCCCGCTCCTGGCAACGGCGAGCGACGGGAACGCGCCGGCCCCGGCGGTGCCCCCGGCGGAAACGCCGTAGCCCTGGCTCGTGGGCGCGACGCCCGGCCGGGCACGAGCCTGCGGGCGCCTTGCATCCGGTCCTGCGACCGTAGCCCTCGCGGGCCGGCGGGAGTATAACCCGGTCCCCGAGTCTCGACCGTCCCCTCGGACGCCGGCGATGGCGCGGGCGCTGCCGCGAGCAAGGAGGGACCACGTTGACCCTGCTATTCCGCCTGTTGCAGCGCGTCCCTTCAGTTCAACGCTTGCAGAAGGAACGCGACAGCCTGCATGGCGATTTAGGCTCGATGCGGTTGAAGCTTCGGGCCGCGTCCGCCGAGATGGACGTGCTGGAGGATCAATGCCGGGTGCTGCGACGGGAGCGGGACCAACTGGCCGAGGCGGCGGTGCGCCAGGCGACGGACCATGCGTCGCAGATCAAGGCGGCGCTTCTCGCGAACGCGGCCTTGCTCAAGGAGCGCGATCTTCTGGCTGAGGAGAACCGTGCGCTCGTGGCGCAGGAGGCGTCACCAGACGGACGCGGCCCAGACGTCCGCAGCTTGGATGGGCTGCGCCGCACCGGGCCGATGGAGGCGGCGGGGTAGCCCGGCCCGTCCTCACTACTTCTCCAGCACGTAGCTCCCCGGCGCGTCCTGCAAGGGCGGGTAGCGCTCTCCGCCCATCAGGGGTGGCGCGGCCTTCTTGCCGGAGCGCTTCGCAAGCCAGGCGAACCAATCCCTCCACCAGCTTCCGTCGCTGGCCTGCGCCGCCGCGCGCCACTCCTCGGGCGTTCCGGCGGCGGCCTCGTTGGTCCAGAAGGTTCCTTTGCCGCCGGGCGGGTTGATGATCCCAGCGATGTGCCCGCTCGACGCCAGGATGTAGCGCACCGCGCCGCCTGCAAGGCGCGTGATGCGCCACGCGGCTCTCCACGGCACGATATGATCCTTCTCCGCGCCCACGGCGTAGAGGTCCTGGCGGATGCGGCCGAGGTCCAGCGCCTCGCCCTTCAGGTGGATCTTGCCCGGCTCGATCAGGTTGTTCTCGACATAGGTGTTGCGCAGGTACCAGGCGTGCGCGGCACGGGCCATCCGGGTGCCGTCGCTGTTCCAATACAGCAGGTCGAACGCCGGCGGCTTCTGCCCGAGCAGGTAGTTGTTCACCACGTTGGACCAGATCAGGTCGTTGGAGCGCAGCAGGTTGAACATGTTGGACATCTCGCGGCTGTCGAGGTAGCCGCGCTCCATCATCTGGTGCTCCATGAAGTCGATCGTCGGCTCGCCCAGGAACACGGCGGTGTCGCCGACCTTGGAGAAGTCCTGCAAGGACACCATGAACGTCGCCGCGTTGAACCGCTCGTCGCCCTTCGCCGCGAGCCAGGCAAGCGTCATAGCCAGCAGCGTGCCGCCGATGCAGTAGCCCATCACGTTGACCTTTGGACTGCCGGTGATCTCCCGCACCACGTCGCTCGCGGCCAGCGGGCCGAGGTCCACGTAGTCCTCGATCGTGGTGCCCTCCATGGTGCTGTCGGGGTTGCGCCAGGACACCATGAACACGGTGAAGCCCTGCTCCACCAAGTGCCGCACCATGCTGTTCTTGGGCTGTAGGTCGAGGATGTAGAACTTGTTGATCCAGGGCGGCAGGATCAGCAGCGGAGTTTCATGCACCTTCTCCGTCTTCGGCGCATACTGGATCAGCTCGATCAGCTTGTTGCGGTACACCACCTTGCCCGGCGAAAGCGCCAGGTTGCGCCCCGGCGCGAACGCCGTGGCATCGACCATGCTGAGCTTGCCCTCCTTGATGTCGTGCAGGAGGTTGCGGGCACCCTCCGCGATGCTGGCGCCGCCGGTTTCCACGGCACGCTTCAGCGCCGCCGGGTTGCCGGCGAGCTGCAGCGTGGGGCTCATCGCATCCACGAACTGGCGCAGGTGGAAGTTGAGGTGCCGGCGCTCCGCGGCGCTCAGGCCGTCCGTCTCGCTCGCCTGGCGCAGCAGCCAGTCCGACGCCAGCAGATATAGGTCCTTGAGCGTGCGGTAGGCCGGGTTGCTCTGCCATTCCGGCGCAGCGAACCGCTTGTCCCCGGCGCCGCCGACCGCCCCCGCCGGCGTCCCGGCGGGCTGCCCCCACCAACGCTGCCCGGCCTCGTTCCAGGCGTCCATCGCCGACTGCCAGGCTTGGGTGTTGAACTCGGCGACGGCGGCAAGCGCCTTGTCGGGCCGGCTCATGGTGTGCAGCCAGACCGTGCGGAGCGCCCTCGCGATCTCCGCCCAATCAACCGGGATCACCTGATGGAGCGGATTGGCGTTGAGCGCGTCCTCGGTCGCGCGCAGGACGGGGTCGCGGGCCAGCATCTCGCCAATCTGCCGCATGCCGTCCTGCAGCAGGTTGCCGGCGAGTTGGTCGGACGGGATCTGCCACGGCGCTGGCGTCGGCACGCCGTCCAGCGCCGGGACCATGCCGTGTCCCAGCTTCGAAGCCGCCTGCACCCACGATGTCCACAAGCCGAGCATCGCCTCGGGACTGGGCGGGACCATCCCGAACGCGCTGGCAGGGGCGGGCGCCGTGCCGCCGCGCCCGTCCGGCGCCGGGGCGGATGCCGCGTCGCGAGGGGATGTCCCGGAGCCTTGGCCTGCCGTCATTCGTCACTCTCCCATCCGCAGCAACGCCGCTTGGCTGCAGCTCATGCTGTGCAACATGGCCGATCTGGTAAGCGGCGCTCGTGGGGAGGTCAACAACCGCGGCTTGGCCGTGCGTTCAACAATGCTCGGGTGCCATCCCTTCGGACGCCGCCAGCTTCGAGGGCATGCCGGCGCGCCTGCCGCCAGCCCTTCTCCGCCCGGGCCGGCCGGCTAACGGACGATGCGGCCGACCACGTAGCCGACCGCGGCCGCGATGCCCAGGGCTGCCAAGGGCCGCATCCGTACCTGCTCCGACAAGCTTTCCCTTTGCGCATCGACCTGGGCCGCCGTCCGGCGGGCACTGGCGACCGCGCCGCGCACCTGGTCGGCACCTTGGCGGATCGGCGTCGCCACCGTTTCCCTCACCGTGGACGCGGCGCTGGACACGGCGGCCGCTGCGCGCTGCTTGGCGTCCTCCAGGACCGGCGCAGGGTCGGTGGCGCGCAACTCGTCGAGCTGGGCGCGGAGCTGTTCAACCTCGGAAGAGGTGCTGTTCGGCGTGTCTGCCATGGGAGTCCTGCCTGTTGCTGCCCGCATGTAATGCCGCAGCGGCGGCCAGGGTTGCAGCGGCCGCGTTGGCGAGGACGCCGGGCCGCGACGGCTGCTGCGCCGATCGTACGCGCCAGTGTGCGACAACCCGCAACGGTCCCAGTACGTTTAACGGTATATCATCGGGAGTGAAATAATGTGTCCACGAGGGATAGCACCTCAAGAGACTCCTGCAACCCTGGGCAGTAAATTTTTCACGAATAGTCTCTAGCAAAGTCCGTCCTCATCCGGGTAAAGCATGGCTCAAGGAAATTTGAGGGTGGATCGCATGCTGAAACCAACTCCCGAGGATGCCGTCGTGCGCGCCGGCCGCGTATTTGTCGCCCTGCGCAAATCCGGCCGCGTATCGAGCAGCAAAAGCCGGGTGTTCCATGCCGTCACCCCATACTGCCGCATGTCGCTGTGCGCCGACGAGCCGGGACCCGGCTCGCACTGGGCCGAGCCGCCGGGCCAGCAGATCACCTGCGCCGCCTGCCTCCGGCGGCTGGCCCGGCTGCAAGACAAAGCCGCCTGAACCGCGGCGGCGTGCCCCGGGACCGCCGGCGCGCCGCCTATCCGAACGCCCCGACCTCGTGCGACAGCGCCGCCGTGATCTCCCGCGTCAGGCCGAACAGGCGGCGCATCGGCTCGAAAAGCCGCTCGTGCTCGCCGGCATAGGAAGCGTGGGCGCCGGGGCCGGGCGGCTCGCCGAAGTCGCGCTGGGCCGCGGCCCCGCTGTCGCGCGGGAACACCTGGGCCAGCAGGTCGAGCGTCGCCGCCACATCCAGGCGCAGCAGCCGCGCCCGCAGCCCCTCCGGCGTGGCGCCGTGGCGCGGCGAGAAGTCCGGCACCTGCACCGCCAGCAGCCAAAGCCGCCCGATGATCGCGAGCCGCAGCGCATGGAGCAGGGTTTCACGGTCGCTCATGTGCGGCAGGTCCGGCCAGGCCCGGCGCAGCAGCACCTGGTCGGCCTGCGCCCGCCGCATGGTGCCCTGCATCGGCGCCCATAGCCCGAGGCCCGTCAGCGCGTCGGCGACGTCGACAAGCTGC
>CAXUIQ010000211.1:6500-6952 GCA_964250815.1 uncultured Acetobacteraceae bacterium | reverse complement strand
CAGGAGACGCGGGCCGGGTCGGTGCGCATCGCCCACCGCCTGGTCGAGGCGCTGCAGCCCGACGTCGGCCTGTTGGCCAATCCGTCGCGCCGCGCCGGTTTCATGGTGCTGCGCGCTGCCGACATCCCGAGCGTGCTGGTCGAGATGGGTTTTATGTCCAATTCGCAGGACGAGGCGGCGTTGCGCCGCTCCGACCATCGCGTGCGCGTCGCGTCGGCGCTGCAGGGTGCTATAGAGGGCTTCTTGGCTGCGACCGATCACGGCGCGCGGGTCAGCGGCTAGAACAGAGGACAGGGTATGAGCGGTCAGGACGAGGATCGGGGCCGGACACCGGCGCCGGGCGCGCCAACGGTGAGCAAGGTAGGCGCGGCCTGGCAGCGGAGCAGTGCTTTCAAAGAGGCGCGGCGTCCGCGCTTCCGCTGGCTGCGGCGGCGGGTGGGCGGGGGGGTGTC
>CAXUIQ010000211.1:0-6356 GCA_964250815.1 uncultured Acetobacteraceae bacterium | reverse complement strand
GCGCCGGCTGTTCGCCGGCGTATTCACGATATTCGTTCTGGCGGGCGTGGCTGGCGGCCTGTTCGCCTGGCGCCCCTACGAGCGCTACGCCGCCGACCTGCCGACGCTGGACGGGCTGCGCCACTACCAGCCGCGCGTCATGAGCCGGGTGTATGCCGGGGACAGCCGCCTGATCGCCGAACTCGCGACCGAGCGCCGCATCTTCGTGCCGATCAGCGCCATCCCGGACGTGGTGAAGCAGGCCTTCCTGTCGGCGGAGGACCAGAAGTTCTGGAGCCACCGCGGCGTCGATCCCGTGGCCATCGCCCGCGCCGGCTGGACGGACCTGATGCAGTACGGCCAGGGCCGGCGGCCCATCGGCGCGTCCACCATCACCCAGCAGGTCGCCAAGAACATGCTGCTGGGCAACGAGGCCTCGGTCGCCCGCAAGGTCAAGGAACTGATCCTCGCGGTACGCATCGACCAGTCCATGAGCAAGGAGCACGTGCTCGAACTCTACCTGAACGAGATCTACCTCGGCTTGCAGTCCTACGGCGTGGCCGCGGCGGCGCAGGCCTACTTCAACAAGGGCCTCGACGAGCTGACCTTGCCGGAGGCCGCGTTCCTCGCGGTGCTGCCCAAGGCGCCCAACAACTACAACCCGTTCCGCTTCCCGGACGCCGCCAAGGCCCGGCGCGACTGGGTGATCGAGCGCATGGCGGAGGACCGCGCCATCACGCCGGACCAGGCCAGCGAAGCCAAGGCGGCGCCGATCCGCCCCGCCGCGTTCCGCCGTCCGGAAACCGTCGCCGGCGCCGACTGGTTCGGGGAGGAGGTGCGCCGCCAGTTGGTGGACCGCTTCGGGGACGCGACGACGCAGGGCGGCTACGTGGTCCGCACCAGCCTCGATCCCGCCCTGCAAGCCGCGGCGGACCGGGCGCTGCGCCGGGGCCTGCTGGCCTACGACCGCGCCCGCGGCGGCTGGCGCGGCGCGTTCGCGCACCTGGACGGCGGCTCCGGCATGAAGCTGGCCTGGAACTACCGCCTGGCGGCGCTGCCGCACCCGCCGGGCATGTTGCCGGAATGGACGATGGCGGTGGTGCTGGAGGAGACGAACGAGGAAGCGAAGCTCGGCTGGCTCGACCGCGGTTCCGGCAGTGCGATGCACGTGTCCACCATGCTGCTGTCCGAACTCGCCTGGGCGCGCCCGGTGCAGGCCAACGGGCTGGGGCCGGCGCCGCGGCGCATGGGGGACGTGCTGCAGGCCGGCGATGTCGTCATGGCGGAGCTGACCCCGGCCAGCGCCGCGCAGGGCCGCACGCCCGCCCGGCCGGAGCGCCTGCAACTGCGCCAGGTCCCGGCGGTGCAGGGCGCGCTGGTGTCGCTCGACCCGGCGACCGGCCGCGTGCTGGCGATGTCCGGCGGCTGGAGCTTCGAGGCCAGCCAGTTCAACCGCGCCACCCAGGCGCAGCGGCAGCCCGGCAGCTCGTTCAAGCCCTTCGTCTATCTGGCGGCGCTGGAGTCCGGCTTGTCGCCGAGCCAGCGCGTGCTGGACGCGCCCTTCGTGCAGAACCTCGGCGCCCAGGGGCAGTGGCGGCCCAACAACTACGGCCTGACCTTCAACGGCCCGACGCCGATGCGCGTCGCGCTGGAGCGGTCGCTGAACCTCGTGACCATCCGCCTGGCGGAGCGGGTGGGCATGGAAAGCGTGGCGCAAACGGCGATGGCGTTCCACGTCGTGGACAACATGCCGCTGGTGCTGCCCGCGTCGCTCGGCGCGGTGGAAACGACGGTGCTGCGGCAGGCCGCCGCCTATGCCGGGCTGGCGATGGGCGGGCGGGAGGTCTTTCCGTCCTTGGTGGACTCCGTGCAGGACCGCGACGGCCACGTGATCTGGCGGGCGGGCGGCCTGCAATGCCGTGGCTGCGGCGATCCCGGCAAGCCCCCGGCCATCGCCGACCTGCGCAAGCAGGTGGCCGACCCGGCCAGCACGTTCCAGTTGGTGACGATGATGCAGGGCGTGGTGTCGCGCGGCAGCGGGGCCGCGGCCGGCGCCGGGCTGAACCGCGCCATCGCCGGCAAGACCGGGACCAGCCAGGACTTCAACGACGCCTGGTTCGTGGGCTTCACGCCGGATTTGGTCACGGCCGTCTGGGTCGGCTTCGACGACAACACCAGCCTCGGCGAAAAGGAGACCGGCGGCTCCATCTCCGCCCCGATCTGGCACGCCTACATGGCGGCGGCGCTGAAGACCCGGCCCTCCCTCGCGTTCCGGGCGCCGGACGGGGTGCGGATGGCGGCGTGGGACAGCGGCACCGGCCGGGTGACGGATGCGTGGAAGCCGGGCCAGGACCCCGGCGGGTCGCAGGGCACGGTGGGCGGCGGCGAGGTGTCCAGCGGCGTCACGGTCAGCGAAAACCCCGGCCTTGGCATCGACAGCGGCGTGGGCGGGCTGTATTAGCGGCGGCCCTGCACGAGACCACACCCGATGACGACCGAATCCGAAGCGTTGAACCAGCAGCTCAAGCAGACCGTCGCGCTGCTGAGGAGGCATCTTTGACTGGGATGCCTCCGTCGCGCGCCTGGAGGAACTCAACGCGCTGTCCGAGGACCCGGCGCTGTGGAACGACGCCGCGGCGGCCCAGGCGCTGATGCGCGACCGCAACCGCCTGGCCGGCGCCATCGAGGGCTTGCAGAAGCTTGAAAGCGACGCCGCCGACACGCTCGACCTGATCGGCATGGCGGACGCCGAGGGCGACCAGGCGATGGTCGCGGACGGCATGGCGACGCTGCGCAACTTGCTGGACGAGGCGAAGCGGCGCGAGGTGGAAAGCCTGCTGTCGGGCGAGGCCGACAGCCGCGACGCCTTCCTTGAGGTCAACTCCGGCGCGGGCGGCACGGAGGCGCAGGACTGGGCGGAGATGCTGGCCCGCATGTACTCCCGCTGGGCCGAGCAGCACGGCTACAAGGTGCAGCTCATGGAGCAGAGCGAGGGCGAGCAGGCCGGCATCAAGTCGGCGACCATGCAGGTGAGCGGACCCAACGCCTACGGATGGCTCAAGACCGAGGCCGGGGTGCATCGCCTGGTGCGGATCAGCCCGTTCGACAGCGCGGCCCGGCGGCAGACCAGCTTCGCCAGCGTCTGGGTTTATCCGGTCGTGGACGACACCATCGAGATCGAGGTGAACGAGAGCGACTTGAAGGTGGACACCTTCCGGGCCAGCGGCGCAGGGGGCCAGCACGTCAACAAGACGGAAAGCGCCATCCGCATCACCCATGTGCCCACGGGGATCGTGGTCGCCTGCCAGACCGACCGCAGCCAGCACCGCAACCGGGCCACGGCGATGACCATGCTCAAGGCGCGGCTGTACGAGGCCGAGCTGCAACGGCGCGAAGCGGCGGCGACGGTGCAGGAGAACGCCAAGACCGACATCGGCTGGGGCCACCAGATCCGCAGCTACGTGCTGGCGCCCTACCAGTTGGTGAAGGACCTGCGCACCGGCGTCGAGACCGGCAACCCCGCCGCCGTGCTGGACGGGGGCTTGGACGGGTTCATGGCCGCGGCGCTTGCCGCCCGCGTCGGCGCGACGCGCAGCGAGGCCAGCGCCACGGCGCAATGAGGCTGCGGTCGGGGAAGCTGGCCGGCCTGCCCACCTTCCGCCGCATGGGTTCGTACCTCTGCCGCAACCTTGCGGCCTCGGCGGCGTTGACCGCAGGCAGCAGAACGCTGCGGGGGAGCGGACGAATGGTTGACGAAAACCGGGTCGAAGGCGCTTGGGACAAGGTCAAGGGCGCCGTCAAGCAAGGCGTCGGCAAGGTCACCGGCGACGAGAAGATGCAGGCCGAAGGCACGGCCGACAAGGTGGCCGGCAAGACCGAGAGCGCCGTGGGCGGCGCCAAGGACACCGTGCGGGACGCCGCCGACAAGATCTAGCGTCCGAACAAGGCCGCACGGAGCGGGCGTCCCAATGGGGCGCCCGTTTTCGTTCCGCCCCTCCTGTTCCCGCCATGCCCTTGCCATATCTTGACGGATGCAGACGAGGTGCAGGATTGGTTGACCGGGAAAGCTACCGCAACGCCATGGCCCGGCTCGGTGCCGCCGTCAGCGTCATCACGTCAGACGGGCTGGCGGGACGCTGCGCGTTCACGGCCTCCGCAGTGTGTAGCGTCACCGACGATCCACCGACCCTGCTGGTCTGCATGAACCGCAACAGCGATTCCAACGAGGCGTTCAAGGCCAACGCCGTGCTGTGCGTGAACACGTTGGCCGCCTCGCAGGAGGCGCTGTCGCCGATCTTCGCCGGGTTCACGCCGCACGCGATGGCGGAGCGGTTTGCCCAGGCCGAGTGGACCACCTTGGCGACGGGCGCGCCGGTGCTGGCCGACGCCGTGGTGTCGTTCGATTGCCGGATCGCGCAGGTGGCGGAGGTCGGCACGCACAACGTGTTCTTCTGCGAGGTCGATGCCATCCAGGAGGGCGGCGCCCACGAGGGGCTGATCTACTTCGGCCGTTCCTACCACCGCATCACGGTCGCGCCCTGACCGGCCCGGGACAGGCCCGGGCCTGCGGCGCTTGCGCTAAAGCTCGGAGTAGTTCCCGTTCTTCCAAACGTAGAACACGTAGTCCGCCGTGGTGATGTCGCCCTTCTTGTCGAAGCTGATCGGCCCCAGCACGCTGTCCCAGGCCTGGCCGCCCTTCAGCACGTCGGCGACCTTCTTGCCGTCGATGCTGTTGGCCTTCTTCGCAGCCTCCGCCCAGATCTGGATGGCGCCGTAGGTGTAGAGCGTGTAGCCCTCCGGGTCGAAGCCCTTGGCCTTGAACTCGGCCACCGCCGCCGCCGCGGTCGGGCGCTTGCGCGGGTCGGAGGGGAAGGTCATCAGCGTGTTCTCGCCGGCCGGGCCGGCGATCTGCCAGAACTCGTTGGTCACCAGCGCGTCGCCGCCGACCATGGTCACGTTCATGCCCTGCTCCTTGGCCTGGCGCGCGATCAACCCGGTTTCCGTGTGGTAGCCGCCGACGTAGATCACCTCGATGCCGGCCTGCTTCATGCGGCTGACGATGGCGGAGTAGTCGCGCTCGCCGGGCGTGTAGGCGGCGTACAGCGTCTCGGTCAGGCCGTTGGCGTTGAGCGACTTCTTGGTCTCGTCCGCCAGGCCTTTGCCGTAGGCCGAGTTGTCGTGCAGGATCGCGACCTTCTTGCCCTTGAACCTGGCTGCCAGGTACTTACCGGCCACCAGGCCCTGCTGGTCGTCGCGCCCGCAGACGCGGAAGGTGTTCCAACTGCCGTCGTCCGTGTACTTGGGGTTGGTGCTGGCCGGGCTGATCTGCAGCACGCCTTCCTCGGCATAGACCTTGCTGGCCGGGATCGAGCTGCCGGAGCAGTAGTGCCCGGCCACCACCGCCACCTTGCGGCTGGCCATCTGGTTCGCCACCGACACCGCCTGGCGCGGGTCGCAGGCGTCGTCGCCCACCTCCAGCACGAGCTGCTGGCCGTTGACGCCGCCGGCCTTGTTGATGTCGGCGACGGCCTGCTCGGCGCCCGCCTTCATCTGCGCGCCCACCGCGGCGTAGGACCCGGTCATCGGCCCCACGGTGGCGATGCGGATTTGCGCCTGCGCCGCGGCACCGGCGAGGGTTGCGGCCAGCACGGCGGCGCTGGCGACCAGGGTTCTGCGAAACATGAGATCGTTCCTTTGTTGATGCGAATACCCTAGGCGGAAGCCGCAGGGCGGGGAAGGGGCGCTAATGCCCGCCCTCCAGGTAGGCCGCGCGGATTTCCGGCCGGGCCAGCAGCTCGGCCCCGGACCCGGCCATGGTGACGGCGCCGTTCACCAGCACGTAGCCGCGGTGCGCGAGGCGCAGCGCCTGGAAGGCGTTCTGCTCCACCAGCAGCACCGTCAGCCCGGTGTCCCGGTTCAGTTGGCGGATCGCGCCAAAGATTTGGCGCACCACCAGCGGCGCCAAGCCCAGGCTCGGCTCGTCCAGCAGCAGGAGGCGCGGCTGGCTCATCAGGGCGCGGCCGATGGCCAGCATCTGCTGCTCGCCGCCCGACAGGGTGCCGCCGCGCTGGCCCAGGCGCTCCTTGAGCCGGGGGAACAGGGCGAACACCAGGTCCCGGGTCTTGGCGTAGTTGCGCATGGCGACGACCTGCGCGCCCATCAGCAGGTTCTCCTGCACCGTCATGCGGCCGAAGATGCGGCGGCCCTCGGGCGACTGGGCCAGGCCCATGTGCATGATCTCGTGGGTCGGCAGCGCCGTGATGTCGCGCCCGTCGTACACGACCTGGCCGTGCCGGGCGTGCGGGCTGCCGCAGATGGTCATCATCAGCGTGCTCTTGCCCGCGCCGTTCGCGCCGATCAGCGTGACGATCTCGCCC
>CAXUIQ010000210.1:0-6964 GCA_964250815.1 uncultured Acetobacteraceae bacterium | reverse complement strand
CGAGGTCCAGCACCGAAGCGCCCGGAACCGCAGTGTCCGGATGGAGCGTGCCAGGCGGCGCGAGCAGCAGCCACTCGTCCGGCCCGAGCCATTGCGCCGAGCGTCCGTCCACCTCCGTGGCCCGGGACGTCTGCGTCGGCAGCGCCAGGCCGCGGAGGCGGACGGGCGCGCGGCGCTCTGGCTCGGGCCGGACGAGTGGCTGCTGCTGGCGCCGCCCGGCACGCTGGATGCGGCCACCGCGGTTTCGGGCGCTTCGGTGGTGGACATCGGGCACCGCCAGGTCGGGCTGGCGCTGGAGGGGGTGGACACGGCGGACGTGCTCGCGGCGGGCTGCCCGCTCGACCTGCACCCGACTGCGTTTCCGGTCGGCATGTGCACCCGCACAGTATTCGGCAAGGCAGAGGTCGTGCTCTGGCGGAGGGGCGGGGAGTGGTTCCACGTCGAGGTTTGGCGCTCGTTCGCGGCTTACGTGCATGGCCTGCTTGAACGCGCGGCGGCGTCCCAGCCTTAGCGCTGCGCCGCTTCCCAGTTCTCCGCCACATAGACGGGGCTGTTGGACGCGGCAAGTGGACGGCGGCCCAGGACGTGGTCCGCGCCCTTCTCGCCGATCATGATGGTCGGCGCATTCAGGTTGCCGGTCGTGACCAGGGGCATGATCGAGCTGTCGATCACCCGCAACGCTTCCAGCCCGATCACCCGGGTTTCCGGGTCCACCACCGCCATCAGGTCCTCCACGCGCCCCATCCTGCACGTGCCCGCCGGGTGATAGGCGCTTTCCACCTTGTGCGCGATGAAGGCGTCGATCTGCTCGTCGCTTTTTACCCCGGCGCCGGGCTGCAACTCCTCGCCGCGGAACCGTTCGAAGGCCGGCTGGGCGAAGATTTCCCGGGTCAGCCGCACGCAGGCGCGCATTTCCGCCCAGTCGTCGGGGTGGCTCATGTAGTTGAACCGGATGCTCGGCCTCGCCCGCGGGTCGGCCGAGTTCAGCGACACCCGGCCGCGGCTTTTCGACCGCATCGGGCCGACATGGGCCTGGAAGCCATGGCCGGACGCCTTGACCTTGCCGTCGTAGGTCACGGCCACGGGCAGGAAGTGGTACTGGATGTCCGGCGACCGAATGCCGGCGCGGCTGCGGATGAAGCCGCAGCTTTCGAAGTGGTTGGTGGCGCCCAGCCCGTCATGGCGCAGCACCCAGCGCGCGCCGATCAGCGCCTTGGACCAGGGGTTCATGATCGAGTAAAGCGTCACCGGCTCCTTGCACGCGACCTGGAAGTAGAATTCCAGGTGGTCCTGCAGGTTCTCGCCCACGCCCGGCAGGTCGTGGACCAGCGGGATGCCGTGCTGCGCCAGTTCCTGCGCCGGGCCGACGCCCGAGAGCTTCAGCAGTTGCGGCGAGTTGATGGGGCCGCCGCATAGGATCACCTCGCGCCGTGCCCGGGCAACGTGGCGGTCATCGCCCCGCCGGTAGCGGACGCCGACCGCGCGCCGCCCCTCGAACAGCACCGCAGACGCGAGGGCATGGGTGATCACGCATAGGTTCTTGCGGTGCAGGGCGGGCTTGAGGTAGGCGCTGGCGGCGCTCCACCGGCGGCCGTTGTGGACCGTCATGCCCATCCGGCCGAACCCCTCCTGCTGGAAGCCGTTGTAGTCCGCGGTCGCCGGGTATCCGGCCTGCTGCGCCGCTTCGAGCCAGGCGGTGTGCAGCGGGTTCTCCAGCGTGCCATAACGGGTGTGCAGCGGCCCGGCGTCGCCGCGATACTCGTCGCCCCCTTCCTCCAGCGTCTCGGCCCGCCGAAAGTACGGCAGCACGTGCTTGTAGCTCCAGCCCGCCGCGCCCTCCTCTTCCCACCGGTCGAAGTCCACCGGGTTGCCGCGCACGTACACCATGCCGTTGATCGAGGACGATCCGCCCAGCACCTTGCCCCGCGGCGTGTGCAGCCGGCGCCCGTTCAGGTGCGGCTCCGGCTCGGTCTCGTAGGACCAGTCGTATTTCGGCATGTTCATCGGGATGGACAGCGCGCTCGGCATCTGGATCAGCACCGAAGCGTCGGAGCCGCCGTATTCCAGCAGCAGGACCGTGGCCTCGCCGTCCTCGGTCAGCCGGTTCGCCAGCACGCACCCGGCCGAGCCAGCGCCGACGATTACGTAGTCAAAGACCTCCGCCATGTTCCTCCTTGATGCGGCTCGACGTCGCCGAGCGCCATGCAAACGCTTTTGGGCCGCCTGCGGCGCTTGGTCGCTGCACGGCGGTTCTCTTAGCCCAGGCCTGGCTTTGTCATACCGCCAAAAAGAAGCCCGGTTGGTGTCAAATTCATGGCGTCGGTCCAAGAGGCTCCCGCCTGCTGCCGCGCAGCCGCCCGAGGCGCATGTGCGGCCGCTCCCACGGACGGCGCTGCGGGCGGGCGCCGGCCTGGCCAAAGACCGCTTCCCACGGAGTTGAATGGCTGGTTAAGCTTGCGGGCCGGCCAGGACAGCCCTGACCCAGCGGAGGCGGGCGCCATGGAACAGTTCGACGACTGGATGAGCGACAACAAACTTCCCGTGGGCGCCTGGATCGCGTCCGGCATTGAGCTTCTCAAGGCGCATGGCGCCGGGTTCTTCGACGCCCTCTCGAACGGCGTCCGCTTCGTCATTGACGGGATGACGGCGGCCCTGGTCTGGCTGCCGAAGCCGCTGCTGATCCTGCTGGTGGCCGCGCTGGTCTATGCGTTGCGCCGTTCCTGGCAGCTCACGCTGTTCGTGGCGCTGGCGCTGCTGTTCATCCTGAACCAGGGCTACTGGCAGGAAACCATGGAAACGCTGTCGCTCGTGCTGTCGTCCGCCTTGGTCTCGACCGCGCTCGGCGTGCCGCTCGGCATCGCGGCGGCCCACCGGCCCTGGCTGTTCCGCGCCATCCGTCCGGCGCTCGACCTGATGCAGACGCTGCCGACCTTCGTCTATCTGATCCCGACCCTCGTGCTGTTCGGGCTGGGCGCGGTGCCGGGGCTGATCTCGACGGTGATCTTCTCCTTGCCCGCCCCGGTCCGCCTGACCCACCTCGGCATCACCTCCGTGCCCCGCCCGCTGATCGAGGCCGGCGAGGCGTTCGGCGCCACCCGGCGGCAACTGCTGTGGAAGGTGGAACTGCCGAGCGCCCGGCCGATGATCCTGGCCGGCATCACCCAGTGCATCATGCTGAGCCTGTCGATGGTGGTCATCGCAGCCCTCGTCGGCGCTGGCGGGCTGGGCGTGCCAGTGGTGCGGGCGCTCAACACGGTGCGGGTCGATACCGGGTTCGAGGCCGGCCTGGTGATCGTGCTGCTCGCGATCGTCCTGGACCGGGTTTGCCGCCCAGCCGAGCGGGAGCGCGCGTGATGCCGCCCGCGGTCGAGTTCCGCGGCGTCGATGTGCTGTTCGAGGCCGGGCCGGCCCGCCGGCAGGCCGCGCGCATGGAGGCGGCGCTGCGCCTGGTGGACCAGGGGCGCACGCGGGGCGACATCCTCAAGGAGACCGGGATCGTGGCCGGCGTGTGCGGTGCCGACCTTTCCGTGGCGCCGGGCGAGATTTCCGTGCTGATGGGCTTGTCGGGGTCCGGCAAGTCCACGCTGCTGCGGGCTGCGAACGGGCTGAACAAGGTGACGCGCGGCCAGGTGCTGCTTGCCGGCAAGGACGGGGGCGCCGACGCCACCGTGGACCTCGCGTCCTGCGACGCCGCCACCTTGCGACGCGCCCGGCTGCTCCGCGTCGCCATGGTGTTCCAGCAGTTCGCCCTGCTGCCGTGGCGCACCGTGCGGGAGAACGTCGGCCTCGGCCTCGAACTCCGCGGCGTCTCGCCGGCGGAGCGGCGGCGCTCGGTTGACGAGAAGCTCGGCCTGGTGGGCCTCGACCAATGGGCCGACCGCTACGCGCACGAGTTGTCGGGCGGGATGCAGCAGCGCGTCGGCCTGGCGCGGGCCTTCGCCACCGATGCCGACATCCTGCTGATGGACGAGCCGTTCTCGGCGCTCGACCCGCTGATCCGCGGCAAGCTGCAGGACGAGCTGCTCGACCTGCAAGCCAAGGTCAGGAAGACCATCCTGTTCGTCAGCCACGACCTCGACGAGGCCGTGAAGATCGGCAACCGCATCACGATCATGGAAGGCGGTCGGATCGTGCAGACCGGCACGGCCGAGGACATCGTGCTGCGCCCGGCCAACGACTACGTGGCGCAGTTCGTCCGCCACCTGAACCCGCTGTCCGTGCTCCGGGCCGAGACGGTGATGCGGCCCGGCCATGCGCTGCACCGGGAAGGCGGCAGCGTGTGGCTGGACCCGGACCGCCGCTACCGCCTGACGCTTGATGGCCGTGGCCGTCCGGAGGAGGCGTTCCTGCAGGGCGAGAAGCTGGCGGTGACGCCGCTCGACAGCTACGACGCCGGGCAGCCGGCGGTGCCGCCGGGCCTCCTGGTCGTGCCGTACAGCTTCCCGCTGCGGCTCATGGTGCACCTGCGCCAAGCGAGCGGCCACCCGGTGCTGCTGGCGTCCGGCGAGCGGTTCGAGGGCGTGTGCGACGACGCCGACATCCTACAGGCGCTCTGCGGGCTGCGCCGCACGCCGCAGCCAGCGGCGCAGCCCCGGGCCGGAGATTTAAAAGCCCCGCGCCGTGCGGCCCGCCGCCCGGGCCTCCATGGCCTCGAACCTCGTCACCCCGTCGAGCCAGGCGTCGAGCTGGCCCGGGTTGCTCTTCAGCCAGGTTCTTGCCGCCGCCATGCCGTCCTGCTTCTGGCTGGTGATCGCCACCATCAGCGCGTTCTCCATCGGCACGGTGAAGCTGAGCTGGCGGAACAGGCGGTCCACGTTCGGGCACTGCGCCGCGTAGCCGGTGCGGGTGAGGGTGTTGATCGTGGTGCTGCCGTAGTCCGGGCCGAAATACTGCTCGGCGCCTTGCAAGTACGTGATGCGGAACCGCTCGTTCATCGGGTGCGGCTCCCAGGCGAGGAAGGCGATCCACTGCTGGCTGCGCTGCGCCCGCTCCACCTCGCCGAGCATCCCCTGCTCGCTCGATTCGATCAGCTTCCAGCCTTTCAGCCCGTCCTCGCCCGCGTCCAGCATGCGCTGGATGTTCTGGTTGGCCGGCGCCCCGGCCTCGATGCCGTAGATGCGCTTGCCGAACTTGTCGGCGTGCTGCGCGAGGTCGGAAACGCTGTGCACGCCCGCCGCGGCGACGTAGTCCGGCACCGCCAGGGTGAACTTCGCGTGCTGCAGGTTGGGGCGCGCCACCACCAGCTTGTCCTGTTTCAGCAGCGGGTCGATGAAGTGCGACTGCGCCGGCATCCAGTTGCCGAGGAACACGTCGAGCTGCCCGGACGACAGCGCCTGGAACACGATCGGCACCGACAGCGTGTTCACGTTCTGCTTGTAGCCAAGCGCACGGAGCAGCGTGCCGGCGACGCCGTTGGTCGAGGTGATGTCGGTCCAGCCCGGGTCGGCCATCCGCACGGTGGCGCAGGATGCCGGCTCTGCCGCCTGGGCGCCCGCCCGGATGGCCAAGGTCGCCACTGTCGCCAGGAGCATCGTCTTCAGCCGCATCGTGCCATCCTCCCGAAAATCAAACCTTAGCAGCGCCGGCCCGCGGGAAGCGAGCCGCCGCTTCCAGGTCATCGAGCGCCACGCCGTTCCGGATGTAAAGCCGGCTCGCGTCGCGTACCGGCTGGTGGTCCCAGGAAGTCGGCGCGCCCTGCCGCAGCGCGTCCGCGACGAAGCGCCGGCGGCGCTGGCTCGCCAGCACGTCCCCGTGCAGGCGCGGGAGGTCCCAGCGTCGGGCGACCTCTGCGCGGAACGCAGCCACGGTCGCCGCATGCAGCGGGTCGGCTGCGAGGTTTACCCGCTCCTCGGGATCGGCCTGCATGTCATAGAGCTGGTCGGGGTCCGCGGGGGAATGCACGAACTTGGCCGTCCCGCGGCGCAGCATCACGATGGGCGCGAGCGCCCCTTCCGCCAGGTATTCCCCCAGCACCTCCCCATGCCCGGCGCCCCCCGAAAGCTGCGGCAGCAGCGAACGGCCGTCGAGCGGGGTCGCGTAGTCCGGCGCCACGCCATCCCCGGCGACCTCCGCCAGCGTCGGCAGGATGTCGGCGAGCGACACCGGGGCATCGCGGCGGCCGGCGGCGAACAGGCCCGGCGCATGCACGACCAGGGGCACCCGGCACGCCGCCTCGAAGAAGCTCATCTTGAACCAAAGCCCGCGTTCCCCGAGCATCTCCCCATGGTCGGCCAGCAGGACCACGATCGTCTCCTGCTCCAGCCCGCAGCTCCGCAGCGCGGCCAGCAGCATGCCCACCTGGTCATCGACGAAGGCGCACGCGCCGTAGTACGCCCGGCGCGCGGCGCGGACCTGCGCCTCCGTCACCTCCTGCCCGTCCATCGCGCAGACCCGGCGCAGGCGGAGCGAGTGCGGGTCCGCCGCCACGTCCTCCCGGCGCACCCGCGGCATGTCCACCTCCGCCTCGCCGTGGCGGCTCCACCACGGGTCGGGGATGGTGAACGGGTCGTGCGGGTGGCTCAGGGACACCACCATCAGGAACGGGCGCGCGTCGGCTCCGCGGGCGATGTCGAACAGGCGCTGCCGGGCGCTGAACACCACTTCTTCGTCGAAGTCGATCTGGTTGCTCCGCACGCAGGGACCGGCCAGCGTCACGCTGTCCATGTTGTGATACCAATCGAGCCGCACGTCGGGGTGCCGCCAGTCCGGGGTCCAGCCGTAATCGGCCGGGTAGATGTCGGTGGTCAGCCGCTCCTCGAAGCCGTGCAACTGGTCCGGCCCGCAGAAGTGCATCTTGCCGGCGAGGATCGTGCGGTAGCCGGCGTGCCGGAGGTAGTGGGCGAAGGTCGGTGCCTGCGAGGGGAACTCGGCGGCGTTGTCAAAGGCGCCGGTGGCGGACGGCAGCCGGCCCGACATGAGCACGGCGCGCGACGGGGCGCAGAGCGGGCTGTTGCAGTAGGCGGCG
>CAXUIQ010000209.1:1357-6965 GCA_964250815.1 uncultured Acetobacteraceae bacterium | reverse complement strand
CGCCAGCACCGCCCCCAGCGCCAGGCAGAACACGAAGCTGGCCCGCACCGCCGCCCGCACCCGGTCCAGCCGTCCCGCCCCGGCGTTCTGCCCGGCAAACGGGTTCATCACCGCCGACAGCGCGAAGAACGCCACCATCGCCAGGCTCTCGATCCGCCCGGCCACGCCGAACCCGGCCACCGCCTTCGCCCCGTATGTCGCCAGGATCGCGGTGACGATGGCTGCCGACACCGGGATGATCATGTTGGTCCCCGCCGCCGGCAGCCCGACATGCAGCACCCGCCGGGTTGAGGCCATGAAGCGCGCCGGCGTCGGCAACCCGTCCGCCAGCAGCCCCAGCGACTGCAGGCGCCACAGCGTCGCCAGAAGCAGCGGTCCCCAGGACAGCGCATTAGCCACCGCCGCGCCGTGCAGGCCCAGGCCGGGCCCCGCGCCCAACCCGAATATGACAGGCGCCGCCACGGCGAGGTTCAGCAGCGCCGCCCCCGCCATGGCAATGCCCTGGAACCGTGCATCGCCTGCCGCCCGGGCTGCGCTCAGCCCCACCATGGCCGTCATAAACAGCGTCGCGCCCGGGAACCAGATGTGGAGATAGCCGGCGATCAGCGGCAGCAGCGCCTCGGGCGCACCCAGGGCGCGGAACAGCGGGTCGATCAGCAGCTCGCCCAGCCCAGCCGCCGCCAGCCCCAGCGCGGTCGTCAGCAACAGTGCGTCCACCACCAGCGCGCTCGCTGCCGCCTCGCCGGCCCCCAACGCCCGCGCCACCACGGCCGACGTTCCGGCGCCCAGACCGATAGCCAGGCTGATCACCACCATCGTCACCGGGAACGTGAAGCTGACCGCCGACAGCGCCTGCGGGCCGAGCCGGGCGACGAACCAGGTCTCGGCCACCGAGTAGCCGATGGTGGCCAGCACCGCGCCGACCATCGGCAGGGTTAGGCTGACCAGCAGGGGCCCGACCGGCCCAGCCGTCATGGGGGCGCGGCTGGCAGGTGCGGCCTGGAGGGGCAGGGTGGCCAGCGTCGGCGTGTCGGGCATCGGCGTCCTGATGTAGCGGCGGAGGCGTAACGCCGCCGGCCCGGCGAAAGATACCGGCTTCACGGAACGAACACACGCAACCCGGTCCGACTACTGCACGTTTGCGGACAGAGGCAGCGAGTCCGGCTTGCCCACTGGCCCTCGCCGGGGCCACACTTGCCAGGCGACCATAGGGGACACGCACATCATGGCAGCAGACGGCGACACCGCAACCCGTCCGGGCGCAGGCACCAGCACTGGTCCCATGGGGATCGACAAGCTGTGCATCGACACCATCCGCACCCTGTCCATGGACGCCGTGCAGAAGGCCAAGTCCGGCCATCCCGGCACGCCGATGGCCATGGCGCCCGTGGCCTACACCCTGTGGCAGGACCGTCTGCGGTTCGACCCCATGGACCCGACCTGGCCCAACCGCGACCGCTTCGTGCTGTCGATCGGCCATGCGTCCATGCTGCTGTACTCGCTGCTGCACCTGTCTGGCACAAGGCGCATCGGCGAGCACGGGCCGACGCAGCAGGAGGCGGTGTCGCTCGACGACATCAAGCAGTTCCGCCAGCTCAGCAGCGTGACGCCGGGCCACCCGGAATACAGCTACACCTCGGGCGTCGAGACGACGACGGGGCCCTTGGGCCAGGGCTGCGCAAACAGCGTCGGCATGGCGATGGCGGAGCGCTGGTTCGCCAACCGCTACAACAAGCCGGGCTTCCCGCTGTACGACTACCGCATCTACGCGCTGTGCGGCGACGGCGACATGATGGAAGGCGTGAGCGGGGAAGCCGCCAGCACCGCCGCCCACCTCAAGCTGTCCAACCTCGTGTGGATCTACGACAGCAACCGCATCACCATCGAGGGCGCGACCAACCTGGCGTTCAGCGAGGACGTGGCGGCCCGCTTCGCCGCCTACGGCTGGCACGTGCTGCACGTGGACGACGCGAACGACACGGGGGCCTTCCTGCAGGCGCTGCGGGAGGCGGAGGGCGTCGCCGACCGCCCGACCTTTATCCTCGTGCACAGCGTCATCGGCTACGGCGCGCCGAAAAAGGCCGGCACCCGGGAAGCGCACGGCGAGCCGCTGGGCGAGGAGGAGATCCGTGCGGCCAAGCGCAGCTACGGCTGGCCGGAGGACGCGCAGTTCCTGGTGCCGCCCGGCGTGCGCGAGCACTTCGACACCGGCATGGGCGCCCGCGGCCACCGGCTGCGCACCGCCTGGATGGACATGCTGGCCCGCTACCGCAAGGAGTATCCCGACCTCGCGGCCGAGCTGGACATGATGGACCACCAGCAGTTGCCGGACGGCTGGGACGCGGACATCCCAAGCTTCCCCGCGGACGCCAAGGGCCTGGCGACCCGCGACAGCTCGCAGAAGGTGCTGAACGCCATCGCGCCGCACGTGCCGTGGCTGGTGGGCGGGGCGGCGGACTTGGCACCCTCCACCAAGTCCAACATGACGTTCCAAGGCGCGGGCAGCTTCGAGGCGGACAGCTACGGCGGGCGCAACCTGCACTTCGGCATCCGCGAGCACGCCATGGGCTCGATCTGCAACGGCATGGCGCTGAGCGGCCTCCGGGCCTACGGCTCGGGCTTCCTGATCTTCAGCGACTACATGAAGCCGCCGATCCGCCTGGCGGCGATCATGGAGCTGCCGGTCATCTACATCTTCACCCATGACAGCATCGGCGTGGGCGAGGATGGGCCGACGCACCAGCCGGTCGAGCAGCTTGTCGCCCTGCGCTCCATTCCCGGCCTGATCGTGCTGCGCCCGGCCGACGCCAACGAGGTCGCCGAATGCTGGCGCGTGGCGATGAAGCAGCACGAGAAGCCCGTCGCCCTGATCCTCAGCCGCCAGGCGCTGCCGACCATCGACCGGAGCAAGTATGGCGCAGCGAGCGGCGTGGACCGTGGCGCCTACATCGTGGCCGATAGCGACGGCACGCCCGACGTGATCCTGATGGGCACCGGCAGCGAGCTGACGCTGTGCCTGGGCGCGCACGACGCACTTCTGGCCGAGGGCGTGAAGTCCCGCGTGGTGTCGATGCCAAGCTGGGAATTGTTCGAGAGCCAGGACGACACCTACAAGAACGAGGTCCTGCCGAACTCGGTCATCGGCCGGGTCGCGGTGGAGCAGGCGGCCGTCATGGGCTGGGACCGCTATGTCGGCTGGGGCGGCCAGGTGATCGGCATGCACACCTTCGGCGCCAGCGCACCGGCCGGGGACCTGCAGAAGAAGTTCGGCTTCACGCCTGACAAGGTGCTGGAAGCGGCACGAGCGCAGGCCAAGCGGAGGGCAGCAGCATGAACGACATGCCACTCGGGAACGCGCTCAAGCAGCTTGAGGCGTTCGGGCAATCCCCCTGGCTGGACTTCATCCAGCGCAGCTTCACCGCGGACGGCAGCCTAAAGAAGCTGATCGACCAGGACGGCCTGAAGGGCGTCACCAGCAATCCGTCGATCTTCCAGAAGGCGATGGGGGAGGGCGCCGACTACGACGACGGCTTCAAGGCCCTCGCCGACAGCGGCGACCACGACGCGCAGGACATCTACGAGGCGCTGGCCATCGAGGATATCCAGCACGCCTGCGACGTGATGCGCCCGGTGTGGGAAGCAACCAACCACGTGGACGGCTACGTCAGCTTGGAGGTCTCGCCCTACCTGGCGCTGCACACGGACGAAACCGTCGTCGAGGCTCGCAAGCTTTGGAAAGCCGTCGGACGCGAGAACCTGATGGTCAAGGTGCCCGGCACCGACAAGGGCGTCGCCGCCATACGCACCCTGATCGGCGAGGGCCTGAATATCAACGTCACCCTGCTGTTCGCGCAGAAGGCATACGAGGCGGTGGCGGAGGCGTTCATCGCCGGGTTGGAGGACCGTATGGCGCGGGGCGAGCCGGTGGCGGGCATCAGCAGCGTCGCCAGCTTCTTCGTCAGCCGCATCGACGCGGTGATGGACAAGCGCATCGACGAGCGCGTGGCCAAGGGTGAGGCCGCGTTGAAGCCGCTGCGCGGCAAGGTCGCCATCGCCAACGCCAAGATGGCCTATCAAACGTATCTGAAAATGGTCGGCAGCCCGCGCTGGCAGAAGCTGTCCGCCGCCGGCGCCCTGCCGCAACGCCTGCTGTGGGCCAGCACGGGCGTGAAGGACAAAGCCTACAGCGACGTGCTGTACGTGGAGGAGCTGATCGGCCGCGATACCGTCAACACCATCCCCCCCGCGACGATGGACGCCTTCCGCGATCACGGCCATGCACGGGCGTCGCTGACCGAGGACCTGGACGCCGCCCGCGCCGTGATGGCCGCCGTTGCCGAGCACAACCTGGACCTGGACGGGATCACCGACGCCCTGGTGGTGGACGGGGTGAAGCAGTTCGCCGAAGCCGCCGACAAGCTGCTCGGCTCCGTCGCGGCCAAGCGTGCGGCGATGCTGGGCGACGACCTCGTGCAGATGTCCGCCAAGCTGCCGGAGGCGCTGGAGGCGCAGGTGCATGACGTGCGCGAGGGCTGGCGCAAGACGGGCAAGCTGCGCGACCTGTGGGCCGGAGACGCCAAGCTGTGGACCGGGCACGACGAGGCGAAGTGGCTGGCTTGGCTGCATGTCGTCGATGACCGCACTGCGGACCTGCCGGCATTGCAGGCGTTTCAGGACGGCATCAAGGCGGACGGCTTTCAGCATGTGCTGTTGCTGGGCATGGGCGGATCGAGCCTTGGCCCGGAAGTCCTCGCCGAGACCTTCGGCAAGCAGCCCGGCTTTCCCGAGCTGCTGATCCTGGACAGCACCGACCCGGCGCAGATCGAGGCGCTGGCCGCAAAGGTGGACCTGTCGCGCACCCTGTGCATCGTCAGCAGCAAGTCCGGCAGCACCCTGGAGCCGAACATCTTCAAGGCTTTTTTTTGGGAACGCATGACCGGCGCTGTGGGCGACAAGACCGGCCAGCACTTTGTCGCCGTGACCGACCCAGGCTCCAAAACGCAGGCTATGGCCGAAAAGGACGGGTTCCGCGCCGTGTTCATGGGCGACCCCGGCATCGGCGGACGCTACTCCGTGCTGTCCAACTTCGGCATGGTGCCCGCCGCCGCGATGGGCCTGGACCTGCAGGCCTTCCTGCGTTCCACCAGCGAAATGGTGCGCTCCTGCGCCGCCGGCACGCCGCCGGACCAGAACCCCGGCGTGCAGCTCGGCTGCATCCTGGGCGCCGCGTGCAACGCCGGGCGGGACAAGGTGACGGTGGTCGCCAGCCCCGCCATCGCCGACGTGGGCGCGTGGCTGGAGCAGTTGCTGGCGGAAAGCACGGGCAAGGGGGGCCACGGCATCGTCCCCGTGGCCGGAGAGCCGGTGGGGGCAGCCGGCGTATACGGCTCCGACCGGTTGTTCGCCTACCTGACCCTGGCCGGCGCGGCCGACCCGGCGCAGGACACGGCGATGGCGGCCCTGGAATCCGCCGGACAGCCCGTCGTCCGCATTGTGCTGCACAGCACGATGCAGCTCGGACAAGTGTTCTTTTTGTGGGAGATGGCCACCGCCACCGCGGGCGCCATCATCGGCATCGACCCGTTCGACCAGCCCGATGTCGAGGCCC
>CAXUIQ010000209.1:0-1347 GCA_964250815.1 uncultured Acetobacteraceae bacterium | reverse complement strand
GCCAGCAAGATAGAAACCCGCAAGCTGACCGACGCCTACACCCAGTCGGGCAGCCTGCCGAACGAGACGCCGTTCCTGATTGATGACGGGATCAAGCTGTTCAGCGATGAGCGCGACCAGGCCGCCCTGCGCCAGGAAACCCTGGACGAGGTCATCAAGGCCCATCTCGACCGCGCCGGCCCCGGCGACTATGTGGCGCTGCTCGCCTACATCGACCGTCCGCCGCACGTCGCGGCGCTGACGGCCATGCGGACCCGCATCCGCAACGGCCGGCACGTTGCCACCTGCGTCGGTTTCGGCCCGCGTTTCCTGCATTCGACGGGGCAGACCTACAAGGGCGGACCCAACAGCGGCGTGTTCCTGCAGATCACTGCCGACGACGCGCACGACTTGCCCGTGCCCGGCGAGAAGTTCACCTTCGGCGTCGTGAAGGCGGCGCAGGCGCGCGGCGACTTCGACGTCTTGGCGGAACGCGGGCGCCGTGCCTTGCGTGTTCACCTGGGCAAGGACGTGGATGCCGGGCTGGCGCGGCTGGCGCAAGCAATCGACGCGGCGATGGCATAGGAGCCGAACGGAATGGAACTAGGGATCGTCGGCCTCGGCCGCATGGGCGGCAACATCAGCCAGCGCCTGATGCGCGCCGGGCACAAGACGGTGGTGTACGACCGCAACGAGGCCGTGGTGCACAGCCTGGCCGACAAGGGCGCCAAGCCCAGCACCGGCCTTGCGGACATGGTGGCCAAGCTGACGCCGCCGCGCGCCATCTGGATCATGCTGCCCGCCGGCAAGATCACCGAGGCGACGGTGGGCGAGCTGACCGACTTGCTCGCCCCGGGTGACACCATCATCGACGGCGGCAACACCTACTATAAGGACGACATCCGCCGGGCGCGCACGCTACGGGAGAAGGGCATCACCTACGTCGATGTCGGCACCTCCGGCGGCATCTGGGGCATCGAGCGCGGCTACTGCATGATGATCGGCGGCGACGACGACGCCGTGCAGCGGCTGGACCCGATCTTCGCCGCCCTGGCGCCGGGCATCGGCACCATCGAGAAGACGCCGGGCCGCAACGGGCATG
The DNA here is from genome assembly GCA_964250815.1 of uncultured Acetobacteraceae bacterium. Classification (GTDB taxonomy): domain Bacteria; phylum Pseudomonadota; class Alphaproteobacteria; order Acetobacterales; family Acetobacteraceae; genus CAHJXG01. Next base: position 266 of record CAXUIQ010000209.1, on the reverse strand, counting down.
ATCCCCGGTCGGAGCAGGGCTACATCCACGCGGGTCCGGCCGGCGCCGGGCACTTCGTCAAGATGGTCCATAATGGCATCGAGTACGGCATCATGCAGGCCTACGCCGAGGGCTTCGACATCCTGCGCAACAAGAACAGCGAGGACCTGCCGGAGCACGAGCGCTTCACCATCAACAACGCCGAGGTTGCCGAGACCTGGCGACGCGGCAGCGTCATCAGCTCGTGGCTGCTGGACCTGACCAGCATCGCGCTGGCCAAGGACGGC
>CAXUIQ010000208.1:0-7000 GCA_964250815.1 uncultured Acetobacteraceae bacterium | reverse complement strand
GTCCATGCGTGCCGGCTGCACGACCGCGCCTTTGTCGGCATGGGCGCGACCGTGCTGGACGGCGCGGTGATCGAGGAAGGGGGGATGCTCGCCGCCGGCGCCTTGCTCACGCCGGGCAAGCGGATAGGACGGCGGGAGCTTTGGGCCGGCGTCCCGGCACGCAAGCTGCGCGACATGCCGGACGAGGAGCGGGCCGGCTTGGACCACAACGCGGCGCACTACGTGGAACTGGCCGCGCGCTACCGCATAGGGCTTCGCCCGGCGTCATAGGCCCCCATATTTGGTGAACGTCGCGAACCGCCACGGACGGCGGCCGACGAACGGGGACGACTATGTTCAGAAAGCTGTTGTTTGCCGCGACGTGCCTTTTGCCCGTGGCCTGCGCGGGCGGGTTCCAGCCGGTGGTGCCCGACACGGCGCGGCTGGCACCTGGGGCGCTCGGCAGCGGCTTTGATCCGGATGTCACCGCGGTGAACCTGGCCTATTGGGCGTTCGGGGACAGCGGACGCACCCGTGGACGGCCGATCGAGGGGGCACGCGCCGCGGCGTCGATGGACTACATCGCCGGCGAACTCTACACCAGCCCCCGTTGGGCCAACATCGACGCGATCACCAAGGAGCAACTGCTGCAAGGGCGGCAGGAAGTCCGGGCGGCGCTTGGCGTGGTGCCGGGCACGCCGTCGCAGGCGGTGGTGGACCGCCTGACGACAGCCGCCAACGCGCTCGCCGGCGGCAACCAAGCCTTTGCCGTGGCTCAACTGGGCAATCCGGTGTTCCAGGAACCGGGCGAGCAGGTGCTGCAGCGCCTGGGCAACCTGCCCTACATGCGGATGGCAAACGTTTCGACGACGCGGGCAGCGAACGAGCTTTTCCGGCCCGATGGCGGCAACGTACTGTATTGAGACGGAAGGGCTGCCCGCGAGGGCAACCTCGGCCGGATACGCCACGCAGGCTTAACGTATGGCGCGCAGCACCGAGCGGTCCTCGCCGGCAAGCGAGCGGTAGATGGCCACGTAATCCTCCGCCATGCGCCGCGCGGTGAAGCGGGCCTCGAACCGCTGGCGCACGGTGGCCCGCGACAGCTTGGACAGGCGGTCCACCGCCGACATCGCGCCCCGTTCGTCCTCCACGATGAAGCCGCTCACATTGTCCTCCATGATCTCCGGGACGGAGCCGCGGTTGAAGGCGATCACGGGCGTGCCGCAGGCCATGGCCTCGATCATCACCAGCCCGAACGGCTCGGGCCAGTCAATGGGCATCAAGAGCGCCTTGGCCCCGCTGAGGAACGCGGGCTTCTGGGCGTCGTTGATCTCGCCGATCATCTCCACGCCGCCGCCCGCGAGCATTGGGCGGATCACCTCATCGAAGTAGGCCTGGTCGGACCGGTCCACCTTGGCGGCGATCTTGAGCGGGATGCCGCAAGCCCGGGCGATGCGGATGGCCTTGTCCGGACCTTTCTCCGGGGCGATCCGGCCCAGGAACGCCAGGTAATCCTTCGGACCCGGCTGCGGGGTCAGCAGGGTCTCCGGCAAGCCGTGCAGCACCGTGCCGACATAGCGGGCCTGCGGCAGCGGGCGGCGCTGCGCATCGCTGATGGAGACAAGCGGCGCGTTCGGGAAGTGGTCGAACAACGGCTCCCATTCCGGCAGATCCAGACGGCCATGCATGGTGGTGAGGTAGGGCGTGCGCTGCCGGCTGAACAGGCTGAAGGGCCAGTAGTCCAGATGGAAATGCAGCACGTCGAAGTCGTCAGCCCGGCGCCGCACGGCCTCCATCAGCAGCATCTGCGGCGCAATCGGGTCGCGGATGGTCGGGTCAAGCCGCAAGGCGCGCGGCCAGACCGCTTCCAGCTTGGCCGAGGTCACAGAGTCGCCGCTCGCAAACAGCGTCACGTCGTGGCCCTGCGCGACCAGCTCCTCGGTCAGGAACGAGACAACACGCTCTGTCCCGCCGTAAAGCTTGGGGGGGACCGCCTCGTGCAGGGGCGCGATTTGCGCGATACGCATTGTCAGGCTTCTCCTCACATTCACAAAGCCTGAATAGTCGCTAAAAAAGGCATTTGTTTGGCGACGTACCGAGGTTCCGGCATTTATGCTGCAATGCAACGCAAACGTGAACGCCGGGTCGGCACGGGGCCTGGCGAACGCGGGCCACGGTTCGCCGGCAGCCTGGACATCAGGCGCGAGGAGGTTGGGGAGGAGTGTTCGTGAGGCCGGCGGATGGCACCCGCTGCGCGGGGCCGCATGAGCAGCTTGCGCCGGCGACATGCAACCCTGTTCCGCCGAGGTTCTGGCGAACGGACAGCGGCCATCGCTGCGCGCCTACAGCCAGCGCCCTCGGCCCGTGCCATGCAGCAATGCAGACCGCTGCCGGTGGCCCGTGCCGCGGGACGAAGGGCAGTGTTGGAAGGAAGGGCTAGAAGCCCTCGCGCTCCAGCCGCTTGCGCTCCATCTTGCGGGCGCGGCGCACCGCCTCGGCGGCCTCGCGCGCCCGGCGCTCCGACGGCTTCTCGTAGTGCCGCCGCAGCTTCATCTCGCGGAACACGCCTTCGCGCTGCATCTTCTTCTTGAGCGCCTTGAGCGCCTGATCGACATTGTTGTCACGGACGAGAACCTGCACTTGGCCGCTTTCTCCTCTTGCCTGGAACACGCCAGAGCCTGGGCATGGTAAAGGTCCGGCAAGCCCGGACCACGGAAGACGCGGCTATAGCACCGTCTCGCCGGCTCGCCAAAGCCTTTCGCCACCCCACTTGCAGCTTGGCTGCTGAACCGCCGAGGACGCCATGGCCATCCTGAAGATCGCCCGCATGGGCCACCCGGTCCTGCTCACCCCGGCCGCCCCGGTCGCCGACCCCGGCGCACCCGAAATCCGGCGCCTGGTCGCCGACATGATCGAGACCATGGAGGACGCGCAAGGCGCCGGCCTCGCCGCGCCCCAGGTTCACGTCCCCTTGCGGCTGTTCGTGTTCCGCGTGCCGCCCGGCCGCACGGCGGAGGCGGAAGGCGACGGCGAGATGGGCAACACCGTCGTGATCAACCCCATGGTCGAGCCGCTCGGCGAGGAGATGGCGCTCCGCTGGGAAGGATGCCTGTCGATCCCGGGCCTGCGCGCCGCCGTGCCGCGGCACGTCCGGGTGCGCTACCGCGGCGTCGATCTGGACGGGCGGCCGGTCGGCGCCGACGCCAGCGGCTTCCACGCCGGCGTCGTGCAGCACGAGAACGACCACCTGGAGGGCATCCTGTATCCCATGCGGATGACCGACTTCCGCTTGTTTGGCTTCAACGAGGAGCTGGCCCGCGCCAGCGCCCCCCAGCCGAGGACCTCCCCCTATGTTCCAACCGCCTGAACGCAGCGCCGAGCGCGATGCCGCCATCGAGGCGCTGCTGCCGAACGTGCCATTCGACGGCTGGACGACCGCCGCGCTGCGCGCCGCCGCCGGGCCGGACGCGGACCTGCTGTTCCCCGGCGGCACGCTCGACATGATCGAAGCGTATTGCGACCTCGGCGACCGCTGGATGGAACAGGGCGCCATCGCCGCCGACGTGTCTGGCCTGGGCGTGTCCAAAAGGGTGCGGGCGATCATCGCGCTGCGCCTTAAGCAGAACCGCCCGTACAAGGACGCGGTGCGCCGCGCGCTGGCGGTGCTGGCCTTGCCGGGCAACGCCGGCGTCGCCTTGCGCTGCACGGCGCGGACGGTGGACACCATCTGGCACGCGGCCGGGGACGGCTCGGCCGATTTCAGTTGGTACACCAAGCGCGCCATCCTGGCCGGGGTGTACGGCTCGACTTTGCTGTATTGGCTCAACGACGGCAGCGACGACGATGCGCCCACGCTGGCCTTCCTGGACCGGCGGCTGGCGGGGGTCGGGCGGATCGGCGGCCTCCGGCGCCGGCTCGACGCGGCGTTGCGGCGCACGCCTCCGAACGTCGCGGCCTGAGCGGTCCTCGACGTCCTGCGCTCCCGGCCGGGAAGTCTCGGCAGGGAGCATCCGCGGCGTCTCCAGCGCTTGGAACGCCAGGCTCCGCTTCCTATTTCATGGTGGCAAGCACTTGCGGCGGCTGCCTTTTTAGGGGTCGCCGGGTGCGCGTTGCCTGATTTATAGGAACGTGGAATGGACATCGAAAAGCTGACCGAACGCTCCCGCGGCTTCCTGCAAGCCGCCCAGACCATCGCGATCCGCGAGTTCAACCAACGACTGACCCCGGAGCACCTGCTGAAGGCGCTGCTGGACGACGAGCAAGGCGCAGCCGCCGGGCTGATCCAGGCCGCCGGCGGCGATGCCGCGGCGGTGAAGCGGGCAGTGGATGCCGAGGTGTCGCGCATCCCCAAGGTGCAAGGCTCCGGCGCCGGCCAGCCGCAGGCTACGCCCGATCTGGTTCGCGTGCTGGACGGCGCGCAGCAGGCTGCGGGCAAGGCGGGGGACGAGTACGTTGCGCAGGACCGGCTCTTGCTGGCGCTCGCCGCGAGCGACACGCCGGCGGCCCGGGTGCTGCGCAGTGCAGGCGTGACGCCGCAGGCGCTGGAACGGGCGATTGCCGAAATCCGCAAAGGCCGCAAGGTCGATAGCCCAAACGCCGAGGCCGGATTCGACGCGCTGAAGAAGTATGCGCGCGACGTGACGGCCCTGGCCCGCGACGGCAAGCTCGACCCGGTGATCGGCCGCGACGAGGAGATCCGCCGCACCATCCAGATCCTGGCCCGGCGCACCAAGAACAACCCCGTGCTGATCGGCGAGCCTGGCGTCGGCAAGACCGCCATCGTCGAGGGCCTGGCGCTGCGCATCGTCAACGGCGACGTGCCGGAGTCGCTCCGCAACAAGCGGGTCATGGCGCTGGACCTGGGCGCGCTGGTGGCCGGCGCGAAGTTCCGCGGCGAGTTCGAGGAGCGGCTCAAGGCGGTGCTCAAGGAGATCGAGTCGGCCCAGGGCGAGATCGTGCTGTTCATCGACGAGATGCACACCCTGGTCGGCGCCGGCAAGGCGGACGGCGCGATGGACGCGAGCAACCTGCTGAAGCCCGAGCTGGCGCGCGGCGCGCTGCACTGCGTGGGCGCGACCACGCTCGACGAGTACCGCAAGTACATTGAGAAGGATGCGGCGCTGGCCCGGCGCTTCCAGGCGGTGTTCGTCGGCGAGCCGAGCGTGGAGGACACCATCAGCATCCTGCGCGGCATCAAGGACAAATACGAGCTGCACCACGGCGTCCGCATCACCGACAGCGCGCTGGTGGCGGCGGCGACGCTCAGCAACCGCTACATCAGCGACCGCTTCCTGCCGGACAAGGCGATCGACCTGATCGACGAGGCCGCGTCCCGCCTGCGCATGGCCGTTGACAGCAAGCCTGAGGCGCTGGACGAGCTTGACCGGCGGCTGATGCAGTTGCGGATCGAGCGGGAAGCGTTGCGCAAGGAGACCGACCCCAACTCGCAGGAGCGGCTTGAGCGTTTGGAAAAGGAGATCGCCGACCTCGGCGAGAGGTCGGACGCGATGACGGCTGCCTGGGCGAGCGAAAAGAGCCGGGTGGCCGATGCGCAAAAGCTCAAGGAGCAGTTGGACCAGGCGCGCAGCGAGATCGAGGTGGCGCAGCGCCGCGGCGACCTGGCCCGGGCCAGCGAGTTGATCTACGGGACGGTGCCGGACCTCGAACGCCGGATCGCCGGGGCGCATGACAGCGCAAGCCCAGGGGGCGGGCTGGTGAACGAGGCGGTGACGCCGGAGCAGGTCGCCGCCGTGGTATCCCGTTGGACGGGCGTCCCCGTGGACCGGATGTTGGAAGGCGAGCGCGCCAAGCTGCTGCGCATGGAGGACGAGCTGCGCCGCCGGGTCGTGGGGCAAGAGGACGCGCTTCAGCACGTGGCGAACGCGGTGCGCCGGGCGCGGGCGGGCTTGCAGGACCCGAACCGGCCTATCGGCAGTTTCCTGTTCCTGGGTCCGACCGGCGTCGGTAAGACCGAGCTGACCAAGGCGCTGGCGGCGTTCCTGTTCGACGACGACCGGGCGATGCTGCGGATCGACATGAGCGAGTTCATGGAGAAGCACGCGGTCAGCCGGCTGATCGGGGCGCCGCCGGGCTATGTCGGCTACGACGAGGGCGGCGTGCTGACGGAAGCGGTACGGCGCCGTCCCTACCAGGTGATCCTGTTCGACGAGGTCGAGAAAGCGCACGAGGACATCTTCAACGTGCTGTTGCAGGTGCTCGACGACGGGCGGCTGACGGACGGGCAGGGGCGCACGGTCGATTTCCGCAACACCATCATCGTGCTGACCAGCAACCTCGGCAGCGACGTGCTGGCGGCGCAGCCGGAGGGCGAGATCTCGGCGATGGCGCAGGCCCAGGTCATGCGGGTGGTGCGCGAGCACTTCCGGCCTGAGTTCCTGAACCGGCTGGACGAAATCGTGCTGTTCCGCCGCCTGCAACGGAGCGACATGGCGACCATCGTGGACATCCAGTTGGCCCGGCTGCGCGAGATGCTGGCCGACCGCAAGATCACGCTGCACCTCGACCAGCGGGCGACCGACTGGCTGGCGGAGGCGGGATACGATCCGGTGTATGGGGCGCGTCCCTTGAAGCGGGTCATCCAGCGCAGCTTGCAGAATCCGCTGGCGCAAAAGCTGCTGGAGGGAGCGGTCCGGGACAACTCGGGCGTCGAGGTGTCGGCAACCCGGGATGGGCTGGTCCTGGGCGAGCAGGTGCCCGCCGCCGCATAGGGGCAGGCGAGCCATGGCGGGCCACGCCATACGGAGGCGCATGGCGTGGCCTGCATGGCAGCTATGAGGATGCCTGCATGAGCATTGGAAGGCGGGTCAGCTTAGGTTGAATTCCAATGTTTTCAAAGATCATGTCGACTCGACCCGCTCTTGTCATGTCGTTGACATAGTCGGGTTCGGCGACTAGATAGCTGCTCACCGGACGCGGCGCGTTCGGTCGATCTTCCGCCTTCGGGCGTTATGTTCCTTGACAGTTTTATCGGGTATGGAAGGGATATGTTGGCGGCGCTTCT
>CAXUIQ010000207.1:0-7036 GCA_964250815.1 uncultured Acetobacteraceae bacterium | reverse complement strand
GAACTGCGCGCCGACACCAACAAGGGCCACTTCATCCGCAACGAGAAGTTCGACGTGGACCTCTCGACCTTGCCGCCCGATCTGCGGGCAGAGTTCCTGGAATTCCTGGTCAGCTCCGTCACCGCCGAGTTCTCCGGCTGCGTGCTGTATGCCGAGATCAAGAAGCGCATCAAGGGGGGCGACATCCACGAGCTGTTCAACTTCATGACGCGGGACGAGGCGCGGCACGCCGGGTTCATCAACGACACGCTCAAGGACTTCGGCGTGGGCGTCGATCTGAGCTTCCTCACCAAGGTCAAGAAGTACACGTATTTCCGGCCCAAGTTCGTGTTCTACGCCACCTACCTGTCGGAGAAGATCGGCTACGCCCGCTACATCACCATCTTCCGCCACCTGGAGCGCCACCCCGAACGTATGTTCCACCCGATCTTCGGCTGGTTCGAGCAGTGGTGCGCCGACGAGTTCCGCCATGGCGAGGCGTTCGCCCTGCTGATGCGGGCCGATCCCAAGGTGCTGACCGGGTTCAACAAGCTGTGGATCAGGTTCTTCCTGCTCGCGGTGTTCGCTACGATGTACGTGCGCGACCACGCCCGCCCGGTGTTCCACGCGGCGTTGGGCGTCGATCCCACCGACTACGATTTCCGGGTGTTCCGCATCACCACGGAGATCTGCAAGCAGGTGTTCCCGGTGTCGCTCGACCTCGACCATCCGGGCTTCGCCGCCGGGCTGGAGCGGCTGCGGGCGATCACGGTCGCCAAAGGTGCGGCGAAACGGCGCGGCGGCATCTGGGGCCGGATGGAGAACGCGGCGCTCACCGCGGCGGCGGCGGCGGCCTTCGCGCGGCTCTACCTGATCCCTGTCAAGAGCAACGCCATGCCGGAGCGCGTCCGGCTCGCCCCCGCCTGGTAGCGCAAGCCGCCATGCCCGCCTGCGCCGGCCCGGCGTCCTACGCGCTGTTCGTCTGGTGGTTCAGCACCGGGCTGATCATCTGGCTGGACAACCTGCACCCGCGCACCTTCCGCTGGAGCATGTCGGCCGGCACCATGCTGTTCGGCGTGGCGCTGTGGCAGTTGGGCGCCACGGCCTCGGACGGATCGGTTTGGGGCGCCTATGCCGCCTTCACCTGGGCGGTGCTGGCCTGGGGCTGGCAGGAGATGGGCTTCTTCATGGGCTTCGTCACCGGCCCGCGCCGTGTCGGCAGCCCGGCAGGCGCGAGCGAGTGGCGGCGCTTCGTGCATGGCGTGAACGCCTGCCTCTACCATGAGCTTGCCATCCTCGCGACCGCGGCCGTCATCGCCTACCTCACCTGGGGCGGCGTGAACCAGGTCGGCGCCTGGACCTTCTTCGTGCTGTGGGGCATGCGGGCCAGCGCCAAGCTCAACTTCTTCCTTGGCGTGCTGAACCTGGGCGAGCAGTTCATCCCCGCCCATCTCAACTACATGAAGAGCTACCTGCGCCGCCGCCGGATGAACGCGCTGTTCCCTGTGTCCGTGACGGTGGGCACGGGCGGCCTCGTCGTCCTGCTGCAACGCGCCGCGGCCCCAGACCTTGGTGAGGCCGCATCCGCCGGGCTGGCCTTCGTTATCGCCATCCTGGCCCTTGCGGTGATCGAGCACTGGGTCCTTATCTTGCCGATACCGTTCGACAAGCTGTGGAACTGGGTGCTGACGCTGCGCCGGCCCGCCCTGCCGGAAGCCGAGCGTCCCCAGTCCACCGCTGCCGCAACGTCTTGAGGGTCTTGGAGTCGCCCATGGATTACGAACGGTTCTTCCGCCGCGAACTCGACACCCTGCGGCAGGGCGGCAACTACCGCGTGTTCGCCGATTTGCAGCGCACCGTCGGCGCCTTCCCGGCGGCGGTGCACCTGGGCGGGCGTGCGCCGTCCGACGTGACGGTCTGGTGCTCGAACGACTACCTCGGCATGGGCCAGCACCCCTTGGTGCTTGAAGCCTCGCACGAGGCGCTGGACAAGTGCGGCGCCGGCGCCGGCGGCACCCGCAACATCGCCGGCACCAACCACTACCACGTCATGCTGGAGGAGGAGATCGCCGACCTCCACCAGGCGGAAAGCGCGCTGTTGTTCAATTCCGGCTACATGTCGAACTGGGCGGCGCTGAGCACGCTCGGCGCACGCCTGCCGGGCTGCGTTGTGCTGTCGGACGCGCTGAACCACGCTTCCATGATCGAAGGCATCCGGCACAGCCGGGCCGAGAAGATGGTGTTCGGCCACAACGACCCGGAGGACCTGGACCGCAAGCTTTCCCGACTCGACCCGGCACGGCCGAAGATGGTGGTGTTCGAGAGCATCTACTCCATGGACGGCGACATCGCCCCGGTGGCCGAAATCTGCGACGTGGCGGAGAAGCACGGCGCCATCACCTACCTCGACGAGGTGCACGCGGTCGGCCTGTATGGCCCGCGCGGCGGCGGCATCGCGGAGCGGGAAGGCCTGGCCCACCGCATCACGGTGATGGAGGGCACGCTGGCCAAGGGCTTCGGCGTGGTCGGCGGCTACATCGCAGGCTCCGCCGCCATGGTCGATTTCGTGCGCAGCTTCGCATCAGGCTTCATCTTCACCACGGCGCTGCCGCCGGCAGTGTGCGCCGGCGCGCTGGCCAGCATCCGGCACCTCAAGGTGAGTTCCGCCGAGCGGGAAGGCCAGCAGCGGCGGGTGGCGCAGGTGCGCGCGGCGCTCGACGCGGCCGGGGTGCCGCACATGGACAACCCGAGCCACATCGTCCCGGTGATGGTGGGCGACGCCGCGCTGTGCAAGCACATCAGCGACCGTCTGCTGGAGCAATACGGGATCTACCTACAGCCGATCAACTACCCGACCGTGCCGCGCGGCACCGAGCGGCTGCGCATCACGCCGTCGCCGCTGCACACCGACGCCGACATCGCCCACCTCGTCGCCTCGCTGTCGGCAATCTGGTCGGAGTTGAGCCTCAAGCGCGTCGCGTGACGCCGCAGCGGGCAGCGGCCAAGCCGCCCGCGTCCGCAATTGGTCCCGCCATGGGGATGGGACCGCAAACCAGGAGGAAGCCGTTGATGCAAAACCGTGATGGAACGTCCCGCCGCGACATGCTGCGCACGGGGGCGATGGTCGTTGCCGGCATCGCAGGCGTGGCAGCCGCGTCGCCCGCCCGCGCCGAAGACGAAAAGATCGCGCAGGAGCTGGTGCAATACCAGAACGAACCTAAAGATGGGCAACAGTGCAACAAGTGCGCGCAGTGGATCGAGCCGAACGCCTGCAAGATCGTCGCCGGCGTGATCAACCCGAACGGCTATTGCGTGGCTTACGCGCCCAAGGAGGGCTGACGCCGACCGGCAGGCGCGGGGCCGCATGACCCGGCGCGTCGCCGGGTCCGCGTTTCCAATCGCGGCGATGGACAGCCGGGCGGCCAAGCCACATCTCCTCTGCGTCCACAGGGAGAGTTTGCCATGCCGCTCGACGACACCGACCCCAACCGGCGCCGTGCCGCCCCGCGCTACAACGTCCTGGGCGGCACGCTGGCCACTTGCTCGCTCGACCCGATGACCGGGTTCACCCGCAGCGGCTGCTGCGAGACCGGGCCGCAGGACGTGGGCAGCCACACCGTCTGTGCCGAGGTCACGGCCGAGTTCCTGGCCTTCAGCCGCAGCCGGGGCAACGATCTTTCGACGCCGCGGCCCGAGTACGGCTTCCCCGGCCTCAAACCCGGCGACCGCTGGTGCCTCTGCGCGCCGCGCTGGCAAGAAGCGTTCCTGGCCGGCTGCGCCCCGCGCGTCGCCCTTCATGCGACCGAGGCGTCGGCTTTGGACTATTGCGCACTGGAGGATTTGCAGCGGCACGCAGTCGGGTAAGTGGAGGCTATGCCCTCCGCTGACGCTTGGCCCCACGGGGTGCCGGCTCGGGCGGCACATAGGCCAGCGCTTCCTCCATGCTCCAGGGATTTTCGGCCGGAAACCGGCTGAGCGCGATGCCGGTCTCCACGGACGCCAGGCGGCGGGCGTCCATGTAGGCGGCAGCATATAGGCCCGGCAGGAACGGGCGCATCCCCGGCTCCATTTCGATCAGACGGCGCGCGTCCACCTGCTGCACGGCGATGGAATAAAGCCAGCTTCGGGTCAGCTTCTCCGGTTGCACAAGCACCTTGAGCATGTGCTGCAACAAGACGCGCATGGCGCTCTCGAAGGCACGCTTGTCCGAGCCGGCCATGTCGGTCAGCAGCTCGGCAAGCGAGTGCCGGTCGATGTCATCAAGGCGGCCGGCGCGCAGCAGGTCGGCCTGCTGCAGCATCCATCCGAACTGGTCGTGGTGGTAGTCCGCGCGTGCCGTGCTGTCCGGCATCTGCGTCCATCCCGTCGCGTCCCTTGGCTTCGTGCCCGACATGTCGCCAACGTAGCAGAGCAGGCTACTCCGCGGCCAGGGCAGGTTCGGGTTCGGCGCGCATCCACACGGCGGTGTCGTGGAACACCGCGCCGCCGTTCGGCGCGGCCGGCGCGTCGCTGGTCAGGGCGTTGATGCCGACGCCGCCCGCGAAATCGGCGTTGGGCCACACGCTTTCGACCACCACCACGCCGGGCTGCGAGCCGGACGCAAGGCGCGCATGCACCGTGACCATCCCCTGGTGGTTGCCGAGCGTCACCCGACCGTTCTCCGCCAGCCCTAAGCGCGCCGCGTCGTCCGGGTGGACCAGGGCCGTGGGCCGGCCCTCGCGCTTGCGGCTGCCCGGCGTCTCGGTGAAGCTCGTGTTGAGGAAATTGCGGGCGGGCGCCGCGACCAGGCGGAACGGGTGGCCGGGCGTTGCCTCGTCGGTGGCGGCCCAATGGTCCGGAAGCGCGGGCATTCCGGCGTGGTGTGGGCCGACCGCAGCCCAATCGGGCGCGAAGCGGAACCGCCCGTCCGGGAAGCCGAATCCGGTCAAGAAGTGACTGCGCTCAAAGCCTTCGTCGGCGTCGATCCAGCGCCGGGCGACCACCTCGGCGGCGCCGGGCCAGCCGGAGGCGCGCAGCGTCGCGTCCACCACCTGCATCGCCGTCATCTCGAACCCTGGGTGCCGCGCGCCGAGCCGCTGCGCCAGGCCTTGCAGCACCTCATGGTTCGACCGGCATTCGCCCGGCGGGTCAATCAGCTTCGGCCCTACCTGAAAGTGCGTGTGGCCGCCCGCGGCGTAGAGGTCATCGTGCTCCAGGAACATGGTCGCCGGCAGCACCACGTCGGCCAGCGCCGCCGTTTCCGTCATGAACTGCTCGTGGACGCAGGTGAACAGGTCGTCCCGCAGAAAGCCCCGACGCACGCGGTTGCTGTCGGGCGCGACCACGGCGGGATTGGTGTTCTGGATGAACAGGGCGGCGACCGGCGGCCCGCCGCGGAGTTCGGCCGGGTCGCCGTCCAGCACGGCGCCGATGCGGCTCATGTCCATCCGCCGCGTGCCGAGGTCGCGCACGTCGAGGCCCTCGATCAGCGTCTTGTCCCAATGGTAGATGCCGTTGCCGCGGTGGTTCCAGAACGCGCCGCCGCTGCGGTGCCGCCACTTGCCGCCGACGGTCGGCAGGCAGGTGACGGCATGGAGGTTGGCGCTGCCGTTGCGGCTGCGGGAGAAGCCGTAGCCGATGCGGATGAAAGCCCGGTCGGTGCGGCCGTACAAAGCCGCGAACTGCTCGATCTCGGCAACCGTTAGCCCGGTGATCCCCGCCGCCCACTTCGGGCCACGGGTGCGCAGGTGCGCTTCCAGACGGTCCGGGCAATCGGCGTATTGCGCCATGTAGCCCCGGTCGGCCGTGCCGTCGCGGAACAGCACGTGCATTACCGCGCAGGCCAGCGCGCCGTCGGTGCCGGGGCGCGGCGCCAGGTGGATGTCGGCATTGGCCGCGCTGGGCGTGCGGTAGGGATCGACGACCACGAACTTCGCCCCCCGCCCCTTGCGGGCGCGGGCCACGTGGGTCATCACGTTCACCTGAGTGGAGACCGGGTTGCCGCCCCACATCACGATCAGCTCGGCCTCCGCCATCTCCCGCGGGTCCGGCCCGCCGTAGCGGCCGACGCCGGCGATCCAGCCGCTCTCGCTCGCCGTCGAGCAGATGGTGCTGTGCTGGCGGGAATAGCGCATGACGTGGCGCAGCCGGTTGATGCCGTCCCGCTGCACCAGGCCCATGGTGCCGGCGAAGTAGTAGGGCCACACCGCCTCCGGCCCATGCCGGGCCGCGGCGTCGATGAGGGCGGCGGCCACGCGGTCCAGCGCCTCCTCCCAGCCCGCCTCCCGGAACGCGCCGCTCCCCTTCGCGCCGGTACGGATCAGCGGCCGGAGCAGACGGCCCGGGTGGTGGACCCGCTCGGCGTAGCGCGCGACCTTGGCGCAGATGACGCCTGCGGTGTACGTGTTGTCCGCGGCCCCGCGCACCGCGCCGATGCGGGCGCGGTCCAGCACCTCCACCTCCAGCGCGCAGGTGCTGGGGCAGTCGTGCGGGCAGGCGGTGCTGCGGAATGGGCCGGCCATGCAGATCCCTTCGGCTGATCGGTCCCGGCAGCGGCCTGGGCCTTGGGTTTGTTTTAAGGTGTGTGGGGTGGGAATGGAAAGCGGCGGGCCTGCGGCTCTCGGCAGAAGGCCCGTCCGGAGTGGCGGCAGCCTGACGCGCCCTGGCGAAGCTTTCCATTGGCAAGCCGGCTTTCGGCTGTTGGCCTTGCCTCCAAAACCATGGCTTGATGGCCGATGGCCTCGATCGACTTCTTCTTCGGAACCGGAAGCCGCTACTCGTACCTCGCTTCTGCGCGGATCGCGGCGGTGGAACGTGAAACAGGCGCAAAGGTCAGATGGCGCGCTGTTTACAGCCCCGACCTGATCCGGCGTGCAGGAAGCGATCCCTTCGCCAAGGATGCGGCAAGGGGGCAGTACCACGCGGCTTACCGCACTCGCGACGCCTTGCGATGGGCAAGCTTCCTCGGCGTTCCCTACAAGGAACCCGATCTTGCCGCCGTCGATTGGCGGCGCATCGCATTATGTGTACCAGCCTGCAATCGTCGGCACCCCGACCCGCAATGGTTGGGCGTTCCTGA